>NZ_RAWC01000010.1:0-88715 GCF_003611685.1 Corallococcus sp. CA049B
GCGCTCCTGGGTGGGGGTGGTGGGCGGAATTACAGTGTGTGTGATTGGCCCCGGGCGAGGAAGGAGGGGGCTTGGCGGGATGTGCCGACGCGGAGTCTCCTCGCTGCGTCCGCTGGTTCTGCCGGAGGCACCTCCCCTGGTGGCGGGCTGCTGGCTGGCACGCGGTACCTTCCGAGGGGCTCAGCGGGGCTCAGCCCACGAGACTGGCGAGCACCGCCATCGCGCGCTCGGCCTCGCCCGGAGTGCCCTCCGCCAGCTCCAGGTACACGCGGCCTCCGGAGAAGATGAGCACGTCCGGGAGTTGCTCGATGCGCACGTCCCAGCGCTCACTCTGCGGGGTTGCCATCTCGACATCGGCGTAGAGGCGATGGAGGGCGGCATTCAGCGTGCGCTGGCGTGTGTCCTTCGGGAAGCGCACCTCGATGTACGGCTGGGGAATCCCATAGCGCGCGGTGCGCTGTCCCACCATCATTGTCTGCTGGCTCGTCGCGGCCATCGTCGTCCTCGCGTTCCGTAGGGAGTGTTGCCCGTTGCGAAAGACATACGCGCTCTTGTGGGCGCGTGATGCAAGTTGAGTCTTGAGAGTCGGCACTGGCACGCGGTGCGCCCGCGAGAGGGGGCGCTTTCGTGTGGCCGGGAACCCGCGCGGTGCTGCGGCGCGGACTCCCGCTGTCTTCTCTGCTCAGCACAGCAGGGTGTTGAGGAGCATCATCCCGCGCATGGCCTCGGCATGGTCCCCTTCGGCCAGCTCCAGGTAGATGCGGCCGTGGTTCGGCTCCGAGAGGCGCTCGCTTTGCACGATCCACCGCTCGCTGGCGGGCGTCCTCAGCTCCAGGTCGGCTGAAAAGGCGTGGAGCGCCGCACTCAGATGCCGGTGGGTGGAGCCGCTCGGGAGGACGATGTCCAGTTGCGGCTGAGGCGTGCCGTACCGATTCTTGGCAAGGACCAAGTTCAGGGCGGCGTTCTGGAGATCAAACACCGTTATTTGGACAATGTGGGGGGAGGGGTTGGTGGTCGCCATGGTGTGCATTCCTGCGGGTTGGCGCGGTGCTTTGTTGTCCGTCGCGAAAGGCATACACGCTCTTGTGGGCGGGCGTATCAAGTCCTCTGTGCTGTCTTTTGGGTGTATGTTCTGCCCGGGGCGTTGGCGTTTGGGCTGAGGGCGCTGTTCCTGATGGGCCATGTGTCTGGCGGTGAGGCAGGGCGAGCGCGCCCGGGTCCTATTTCGGCCGCTTCGAGTGGCTTGCCGGACGTGCCTGTCGCAGCCCGGCAAGGCCCTCGAATGGCGAGGGGCTGCGGCTAGGTTGCATCCTTGGAGGTCGGGGTGGGCTTCGTGTCCTCCCGCTCGGCTCGAAACTTCATGAGCTTGTCGATAATCTCGGCCTTCTTGGTTTCCCCCAAGTAGGGGAAGCTGTTTCCGGTGTCGATGACGTAGCGGCGCAGTTTCTTGACGGTCATCGTTTCCAATTCTTCGCGTGTCTTCATGTTGTTCCCGTGGGGACTGCGTTGAAGGAGGGGCCGGTCGAAGGTCTCGGGCGGTGTTTCACTTCACGGCGATGTTGGCGCCCGCCTCGCGTGTGGACGGCGGGGCGGAGCGCGTCCGGGTTGGGAGGGCCTCTCGGCCTATTCGGTGTCCTGCTGGGGCGAGTGGGTGCGGGCCTCACTCCTCTTTCGGAGCGAAGCGCGCGGCGGCCTCGGTGGCGCCCATGGCCGTGAGTTCTCGGTGGACCGCGCGCATGAAGAAACGAGTCCGGCTCGGGATGCCCGCGTCGCGCCAGGCCTTGTCCAGGACCGCCAAGTCCTCCGCGTCGAAGGAGAGGGGGATGACGCGCTTGCCGTCCTCGCGCACCTTCACCTCGCGCTCGGGACGGGGGCCCACCGGCACGCGTCCGGCCTCCGCCTCCCGAATCTTCCACTTGAGGTAGGGGATGTCGCTGCTGCCTGTCGGGCGTCCCACGACTTCGCGGTACTTCGCCTGCAACGCCTCCAGCGACATGCCGGCGAAGCGCCCGTGCTGGCTGGCAGGCTGCGTGCCCTCGTCCGACGTGGCGGCCCGTGCGGCAGGCGCCGGAGGCGCGCTGGGGGCGGCGGCCGTCGCCCGGCGGGTGGGGCTGCGCCGCTTCTGGGCGGCGAGGGACTCCTCGATGCGGCGGATGAGGAACTTCTTGTTCGGGCTGCGCGTCTCCTCGCCCACCACTTCGCGGTAGCGGGCGCGCAGCTCCGTCAGGTTCATGGACTCCAGCTTCTTCGTCTTCGGTGCGGTGTTACGGGGCATGGCGGTGTTTTCCTTTTCGGGCCGTGGGTACACGTCTGCCATTCACGAGGGCGGCCCGGCGGCCCTCATGCGCGGCTGCCCCGCTGGGCGGGGCGTCGGTGGTGAGTGGGGGACTACGTGCTGCGGGGGCTGTTGGCGGCGCGGATGCCGGCTTGGTAGGCCGCTTCGAGGGCGTCCCTCAGTTGCCACACCGCCACCTCGTGGATGTCGAGGCTGTCGCTGTTGCGTGTCTTCAGCGTTTCGATGTTCATCTCCTCGCGCACAATGCGCTCGAGGGTCTCTGCGGGCGCCTGGGCGGGCTTCGAAGCGTTGGCGGGGCGGGGCTTGCGGGGTGTCATTGTTTTGTCCTTTCGTGCGCCTTGGGCGGCGCGCGTGAGACATACGCGCTCTGTTTCGCGCGTATGGCAAGTCATTGTGCGCTGGGATTGCGCAGGTGCGCGAAGCACTCCAAGTCGACGGCGCGCGGGTCGACATGCACGAAGGAGGTGGTTCCGTCCGGGTGAATGGGAGCAGCGTCGATGCAGTCCTCGGCCGTGACGCCCCCGAGGCGCGCCAGCTTCTCGTCGTCATTCACGTAGTAGTCGTCCGCGTCCGGGTTGGCGTCTGGGCGGAGGCTGCCGCGCAACACCGCGAAGATGCGGACCTTCTGCCCCCGGAGGCCGGGGATTTCGTTGCCGAGGTAGGTGGTGTCGGTGCCGATAAGCATAGGTGTCTCCCTGGCGCGCAGTTGGGCGGCGCGCGAAGACATACATGCTCTGTCTTCGAGACATATCAAGTCGAGGAGAGAGGGATTTGGGACGCCCTGGGCATGGCGGGCGCAGGGGTGTTTGCTGGCGGTGTATGCCTATTGACTGGACTCTCCCGGGGCGCGGGGCTGCTCGTCGGGGGGCACCGCGATTCGGAGGCCCTGGGGGAACCAGCGCTCGCGAGTCTCCTGCGACAGGGGCCGCACCACCACCTTGCCGGCACCGCCCCCCTTGGGCTTGAGCACCGAGTGCAAGCGCCCGCGCTGGACGAGCTCGGCGTGGAGGTGGCCGACAAGGAGTCGGTGCAGGTGGCCGAAGCTGCCTGGCGCCGGATGCTCCGGCTCGCCCTCTGTCTCACGGATGAGGAACTCGGTGGAGCGGCAGGCGGGACAGGGAGGGAGTTGGACGAGGCCGTCGTCCACGTCCTCGCGACGGGCGACGCCCACCTCCAGGGAGTCAAGGGAGAGGCGATTGCCGCTGCCGCACCGGGCGCAGCGCTGAAGTACGTCCTCGGTGGTGACTTCGTGAATGGCCATGGGGGCGCCCTTACGCGACAGCGGTGTACGAGCCGAACCAGTACGTCGCGGCGAGGCCTGGGAGGGTTTGGTGGCTGTAGAAGGCGAAGCCGTCTCTGTCCGGCACCATGACGGTGGGATTGCCGACGAAGCTTCCGGCGAAGGCGTAGGGGCTGAGGGTGATGGAGGAGGGCGCGGTGGGGAAGCGACTGCGGAACGTCACCGAGCCGCCGCCGGACAGGTTGTCGTGCGCGACGGTATCGCTATTGCTGTACTGGAGGCCGAGCCGGCCCACCTCGCGGACGCTGCCCGCCAACTCGAAAGAGGTGTTGCTGGCGGTGCTACTCAGCGGGAGTCGCAACGTGCGCGTCCAGGAGGCGAAGGTGGCGGTGAGGCTGGCGTCATGGAGGAACTCGGCCTCGTTGCGTGAGAGGCGGAAACCGCTCGCCGCCGCCCCGGTGGTGTCGCGGGCCCAGGCGCTCCCATTCCAGGCGGCGTTGAGGGTGAACCACACCGAGTCGCTGTCGGCATAGAGGCGCAGCCGCGCGGCGGCGCCGCCCGCGCCCTGGGTGTCGAGGAGAAGGACACGACCGGCGCCGAGGACGGGCTGGAGGATGGCCCTGTGCTGGCCCGCCGACGTCTCGTTGCCGCGGAAGTGCCCGCCGCTGAAGGCCCCGAGGACTTCGGCGAGGGCGGCTTCCACGGTGCCTGCCGTGAGGAGGTCGCCCGTGTCCGCGACGGAGACGGCGGAGGCCGCGTGGGCCCCCGCTCCCTGGGTGACGTGCCCGTTGAGGAAGCCCAGCAGCGCGGCCACCTGCTGCCGCAGGCTGCTGGCGGGGAGGGCGTGGGGCGTCCCGGCCAGCGCGTCTCCTCCGACACGAGAGGCGCCGGGACTGTTTGCCGTTGTCTCTCCGAGGCGAGTGACGACCTCCTGGAGTTGAGCCTGCACGCTGGTGCTGCTGACGTAGCCGTGGGGGGTGGCGCCAATGGCGCTGGCGTGGTGGGCCCCGGTGGCCGCGCCCTGGTGGGCGTTGAGGAAGCCCAGCAACGAGGAGAGCTGCGCGTCCACGGTGCCTGCCGGCATGAGGTTGGGTGTGCCGGGCACCGCGTCCGCACCCACGCGGGAGGCGCCCGGTGTGCCAGCAGCGGCCGAGGAGAGCTTGTCCGCGACTTCGTCCACGGCCTCCTGCACGTTGGTGGAGGTGATGAAGCCGTGGGGCGCGTAGTCCACGGCACCGGCCCCGTGTCGCCGGGCGGCGCCGGAGAAGTGCCCGGCCAACTCACCGTCCACCTCGTCCAGCGTCGCCTGCACCGTCTCGGCGCTGGGGCTCAGGACGTCCCAGGTGCCGCTCTCCACGGCCACCGAGGTGCTCCTCGCGAAGATGAAGGCCTGGCGGCGAGAGGTGTCCAAGTCCGCGGCGAGAAGCTGCGTCTGCCCGGGGCGGCGCCGGACGTCACACAGCAGCAACTCGTCGGGCTGGAGGGCGGGCTTGGGCGCCTGGCCGACGGGGCCCTCCGGCGCCTGGCGCACCACCAGCTCGAAGGACTCGTCGCGGCGGAAGTACACCTGCTGGGAGTTGCCGTCCGTGCGCGGCTCCGACAGCAGGCGGGTGAAGCGCAGGAAGATGCCCACCCACCGCTCGCTGCCGGCCGTGGAGACGTCGGTGGGAATGCCGGAGACGTCCACGGCGCAGTCCACCGTCTGGCCGGTGCCGATGAAGATGCGCTGGCCGAGGTTGTCGTAGGCGCGCGCCGGGGCCGTCAAATCGACGGAGAGGCTGGCCACGGGAGAGTGAGGCGCAGGCACGGCCCCGGAGATGACGCCGTGGACGCCCAAGTCCGAGGCGAGGTTTCTGTCCGCCTGCTCCAACTGCGCGAAGGCCAAGTCGAGTTCGGCCTCCGTCACCTTCTGCCTGAAGAAAAAATCCAGCCTGTTGGCCATGCCTGCACCCTCCAGTGGAGGGCAAAGGCAGGCCGCGAGAAATCGGGGACATGCCGGGCGGACGTCAGTGCAGCGTTGTCGTCTCGCCCAGCTCGCTGAGTCCCAGTTCCCAGTGCTCGGGGACGACAGGGGGCAGGGGCTCCACCAGGTCCACGAAGTGGGTGTGGGCGGGCTTGAGGTACTCGACGAGGGTGCGCAGGCGCTGGCGCTCCGCGGGCGAGAGGAGGCGCTCCACCTCGACGTTGAAGGCGTAGCGGGCGAAGCGCTCCGAGGGGCCCAGCACCCAGTCCACGCCCAGCTCGGACTCACCCAGCACGAGGGTGTCCGAGGCGAAGGGGGAGATGGCCCTCACCTCGATGCCGAGGAAGAAGCGGATGGCGTTGCGCAGGCCCAGCGCGGTGCCCTTCTGGCGGTACATGTCCACGAGGACGGCGGCCAGGCGGCGCCGGGCGAGGACGTCCAGCTCGAAGGCGAAGGGGTTGCCCAAGTCCACGAGGATGGCGTCCAGGAAGGCCTCCGGCGCGCGCTCCAAGTCGAAGACGTCGGGGAAGGCGTCCAAGTCGGCGAGGAGCAAGTCCGTCACCTCCTGGAGGCAGGAGATGAAGCGGTGCAGGTCGCCCGTCACGTCGTCGCGGCGGTTGTGGCGGGGCAGCATGTCCCAGAGTTGGAAGCTCCGGGAGGGCGGCCGGGCTGGACGGAAGCCCGAGAAGGTGGCGCGGTGGTAGGGGGCCAGCACCGGGTTGCCGTGCGCGTCCGTCACGCCTTCCACACGCACCTCGTAGACCACGTCCGGCGTCAGCTCCGTGTCGAGGACGAGGTGGACGAGGAGGCCGTCCGCGGCAGCCTCAAGGGAGGCCACTGGGACTGCGGGCGCACCGCGTGGCGTGAAGGTGAAGCGCGCCGAAGGCGGCACTCGCACCGCTTCGTCGAAGGCGAGGCGCACGGACTTCGGTCCCACGGCCTGCGCACCCACGAGGCGGGGCGCTGTCCTGTCCTCCACGGTGAAGGTGTATGTCTCATCGAGGTGGTGCTCGCCGCCGGCCGTCGTGGAGTTGACGCGCACGGAGACGGTGGCCTGGCTGGCCAGCGGCACCGCCGGGTGGAGCACCACGCGCAGGGTGTCCGCCGTCTGAGTCACGTCCGCCAGGGGCCCGGCGAAACCAGGGAGCACCTCGACGCTGGCCCCACCCTCGAAGGCGAGGAGTCCGTCCACCCAGACGCGCGTAGCCGCCCGGGCAATGCCGTCCGCGCCGACATCCACCAGCACCAGCTCCAGCGTGGTGTCGACGGGGACGTCTGTCTCCCCAGTGGCCGGAGCGCGGTTGAGGAGGAGGGGGCGGCGCGTCTCGGCGAAGAGGGAGACGGTGTCGACGTAGAGGGTGGGCAGCTCAACCGTGGCCATGGGGCTTCCTCACGGGGAGACGAGCTCCAGGCGGACGCCCACCGTGTGGACGCCGGAGAGCTTCGAGACGTTGGCGACCAGGTCCGCGACGAGGCGCTCGCGGCCGGGGCGTCCGAGGAGGCGGGCGTACTTCACCCCGCCCACGACGAGGGACGCTTCCCAGGCCAGGCCCGCCGGGGCTGCTGAAGGCACACGGAGGCGCAAGGCGGTGCGGACCAGGTCCACGCCGGTGACGTCCACGGCTTGCGTCACCTCGGCGAAGTCCCCAGGGGCCAACTCGAATCGGCGCCCGGGCTCCTCGTCGCCGAGGACGAAGAGGTACTCGCCCGAGGCGGGCGTGGCCTGCTGGGGCCGGATGCGTCCCTGGCCCAGGCCGAGGCGGCTGGTGAAGGCGGTGAGGGCCATGGTCTTCACACCTGCCGGGACAACTCGAGCGAGTCGAAATAGGCGCGGCGCGTGACGTCCTTCACCGCGAAGCCGAAGCCGCCCCGGCCGGAGGTGAGGGGCTGGCTGCCGGAGTTGATGCCGAGGGCGTCGTCGATGAAGTCGGCCATGCCCGGCACGGGCTGCCAGTCGGGAGGCGTACCGAGCGGGTGCGCGGCCAAGTCATTGTGGAAGGCCTTGAGGACGATGTCGCCGTTGGCGTTGACGACGACGTCCAGCCGCAGGTGCAGCCAAGTGCCCTGGGTGAAGCTGGCCGAGGACTTCAACAGGACGCCGGGGCCGTCCGCGTCGGGCAGGCCCGTGGCCACCGCGCCCTTTCGCAGGACCACCCGGTGCGGCTCGTCGTCGGAGAGGCCCAGGAGGTAGGCGGAGTCGTTGACGGAGGTGCCCTGCCCGCAGAGAAAGAGGAAGGGGGAGAAGCCGGTAGGGCCGCCACCGGGCCCTCGCTGGAGGCAGCCGCGGATGCTGCCTCCCTTGGCCATGGGGGCGAAGTCGGCGAGGTTGGCGAAGAGACCCACTGCGCCCTGCGCGGCGGTGAGCGAGTTGAAGGCGAAGAGGAAGTTGCCGCCGCCCGGGGGACGGGCAATGCCCGCCGTCACCCCCCTGTCCACGGTGGCGATGTCCAGTCCGCCGTTGAGGTAGGTCCAGTCTGCGAGTGCCATGGTGTCCTCACTGCGTGGTGGCCGTGGGCCACCCGGTGTCGAAGTCCTCGGTGGGCTGCGTGGTGTTGAAGGGGGCCACGCGCGCCGTCACGTCCTCCCAGCGCCAGGCGTAGGCCTCGTTGGTGTGCCAGCGCTGCTCGAAATCCTCCCGCGGCGACTCGCTGAAGAGGCCCTCCACGGAAGCTGCGTCCACCCAGTCCGTGAGGAAGGGCCCCTGGCCCCACGTCTCGACGACGTTCCCCTCGAAGCGGTGCGGGACGAGCTGCGCGGGCGGCAGCTCGAAGAGGAAGCCGTCGTTGTCCCAACCTCGGGAGAAGTCCTCGAAGCCGTCGCGCTGGCCGAAGAAGGCGAGGGCCACGGAGACGTCGGAGAGGGAGGCGCGCCACACGTGCCAGCGCTCGAAGTCCTCGCAGGATTCCTCCGGCACACCGAAGCCTGCCAGGGCTTCGAGGCGCGTCACCGCCGTCAGCGTCCAGTGCGCAGCCTCGCCGGGCCGAGCGCCCGCGTCCTCGAAGCTGGGGTTGAGGAGGGCCATGTCAGAGCATTCCCCCGGTATCGCCGTCCTGGAGCGTGACGCTGCCCAGCACCGGCAGCTCGCGCACCGTCAGCTTCACATCCGCGGGCAGGCCGTTGAGTGCCAGGTCCATTCGCGCGTCGCCCAGCTTCCGTACTTCGGGCACATCGCGGATGACGTTGAAGACGTCGGACCAGGCCACTTCCCCGGCGGGGAAGCCCTGGGCGTCCTTGAGGTTGAAGCCGAAGTCGATGCGCGGGTTGGGCGTGCCGTCCGGCTCGCTGACGCGGAAGTACGCAGCCAGCGCTTGGCGGACACGCGAGGCGACGTCCTGGGCCGAAGCGCCCTGGCGCAAGAAGAGGCGGGCGGAGACGTCCACGCGCCGGTACACCGGCTCCTGGACTGCCACCTGGAAGGTGAGGGTGCAGGGGTAGACTTCCGTCACTTGGCGCAGCACCTGGGCCTTGAGCGCGGGCGTGGGGACTCCGCCGCCCTGGGGCACCACGTAGAGGATGCCGGCATTCTCCCCAATGGAGGCGTCCTCGTTGGACGTCAGCATGAGGGCGCGCGCCACGCCGGGCAGGCGCCGAGCGTTGATTTCGAAGTCCTCGCGGGACACGGTGCGCGTCAGGGCCCGGAGGCTCTCGGGGGCCAGCAGCTTCGCGGAGGCCACCGTCTGCCTGTCCGCGCCACCCGAGGCGGGGGCGGGGTTGTGCACGGACACCTGCACCGCGTGGCCGTGGGCGTCCCTGAAGCTGCCCTCGACGACGACGAGGCGGCCTGCGTCCACGTTGCCCGCCGCGCCGCCGCCCGTCTTGTACACCACCGCCACGGTGCCAGCGGGCGGCAGGCCGTTGACGCCGTTGCCGAAGCGGACGGTGGCCCTGTCTCCCTGATCCACCGAGACGAGGAAGTGGGCGTCGGGGACGCGGGAGTTGAGGAAGGTGTCCACCTCGGTGAAGGCGCCCTGGGCGGTGGACACGCGGGCGGAGCCGTCGAGGTAGGGGGCGAAGTCCAGGTGCGCTTCGAAGTCGGCGAGGCCGCGGGCGTCGAAGAGCTGGGTGTGCGTCTTCGAGTGCTCAGCCACAGCGAGGACTCGCGGCGGGTTGGCGCCGGCCGGAATGGTGACGGACGAGAGGAGCTGGAAGCGGACGGCCTCTGTCACCTCCTGCGTGCGGACGACGATGCCGGCGGGGAAGATGACGGGGGCTGCGGGAGGTTGGGCCAGGCGAAGCTCCACCTCGGCCGTGGCAGCCTGGGCACCATGAAGCCGGTAGCCCAGCATGCGCGCCAGGGCGATGACGTTGCGGCGCTGGGTGGCCGTGGAGAGGCGCGACTCACGGGCGAGGTTGTCCTGGTAGAAGCCGAGGACGTCGCCGATGAAGGCGTGCATCTCCAGCAGGACGTTGCCGAAGCTGGCGACGTCGAAGTCGCTCCAGTCAGGGAAGACACTCTTCGTCAGCGCCACGAGGCGCGCGCGCAGGGCGTCGAAGTCGCGGTGGGTGTAGTCGGTGGACGCGGGAAGAAGTGGCACGTCGGCGAAGGCCTCCTCCGGGAGACAAAGGCCTTGGGCGAGAAGGCTTCGGGGACATCCCAGCTGGCTGCGGGCGGCGCCGCTGCGGCAAGACAGTGAGTCGGAGGGGACTCGGCAATTCTCCCGCTTCTATGTTTTCTGTGGGGCGGTCAGACTCATTGGCGACATGACGCTTGCCCTCTTCAGTCGCCGTCCTCGTGGATTTCCTGTTGCCGCTGTTGCTGTCTCCACGCTCGGGCTGGAGGAGGCGCCCCGATTGAAAAGCATCTCCGTCGTCGTCCCTGTTCGTGACAACCCACATGGACTCGCTCGGTTGGGAACTTGGTGGCGAGGACTTGGTAATGACCAACGGCCGCTAGAGCTCATCGTTGTGGATGACGCCTCTCGGGTGCCTGTTGAGTTCGTGGCCGAGGAGGTTCGCATCCTCCAGGGGGGAGGGCGTGGTCCAGCATGCGCTCGCAATGTGGGGTGGCGCGCAGCGAAGGGGCCGTGGGTGGCCTTCCTTGACTCGGACTGTCTGCCTGCTGCCGGGTGGCCCGCTTGCTTTGCGACAGGGTGGAGGGGAGAGGTAGCTGTCCAGGGTGCCGTCCGTGCGATGGGAACGGACTGGCTGTCGAGTTACTACGAGAGTCAGGGCGTCCTCCGTCCCATGGCTTGGACCGAAGATGGCCGCCCTCAGTACCTCATTTCGGCGAATTGCCTCGTGCACCGGGACACATTGGAGCGCATAGGCGGGTTTGGAGAGCGTTTCCCTCTTGCTGCCGGGGAGGACGTAGACCTGGGCCTGCGGCTGTCTCAGATAGGGGCGTTGAGGTGGTGTGCTGACGCCAGTGTGGCTCATGACTTCGAGCCTTCAATGCGCGCCTTCGTCAGACGCTTTCTTAGGTATGGACGAGGCAATCGGATGCTGGCGGAAGGGCAACCGAAGTCCGCCGGAGATTTCTTCAGCCCGAGACCATTCCTGCCGTTGTTGCGTAGGCCAGAGAATTTTCTGCTAGCTGGGATCGCGTTCGCGGCGCTCGGTGCGGGATGGCTCCTTGGAGGCCACGGCACCAAGCCTCCTTCCAAAGGTTCTCTGTGGGGGGACTGAGAATCATCTCGACCGTGGCCGCCTGGGCGCCGTAATGCCGGTAGCCCAGCATGCGCGCCAGGGCGATGAGGTTGCGGCGCTAGGTGGCCGTGGAGAGTCGGGCCTTGCAGGCGAGGTGTCCTGGTAGAAGCTGAGGACGTCGCCGATGAAGGCGTGCATCTTCAGGATGAGGTCGCCGAAGCTGGCGACGTCGCAGTCCGTCCAGTCCGGAAAGACGCTCATCACCAGCGCGATGAGGCGTGCGCGAAGGGCATCGAAGTCGCGGTGGGTGTAGTCCGTGGACGCGGGAAGAAGTGGCACGTCGGCGAAGGCCTCCACCGGGAGACAAAGGCCTTGGGCCCACTTCTTCAGGGGACATGGGGGACTGGGGGACACCTACCGCGTGCGGTGGCGTCCCAAGCTACAGTTCAAGACTCTCGAACGGGTTCTAGCGGCGGCCGAACTCACCCTCTGGAAGGAGCGATCTCTGGGGTGTCCGTTACGAGCAGCAGGCTGGAGTGGACAGACACTGCATGAGACGGTCGGCGGGTCGATAGTGGTGATTGCGGCATGACGAGGTCTTTCTACTGGCCCCAGGCGGTTGGCCGGTGGGTAGATCTGCGCCATTGCCCAACGTGCAGCGCATCCGCCCCAGGAGGGTCGCGCGGCACCCTCGTTCAATGAAACGCCGAGGGGCCGCATACGTAGTCGCAGTTTACGTCGATCGGCATATGCTAGATTTGCCCTAGGTCTAGACAGGTCAACAGTCTCCTGTTGATCTGTAAGCTGCCACGTCTTCAGTGATTCCATCGAAGGAGCGCTAACGTGTCCAATCAACAGGACGACCTCATCCTTGCTGCGCAGAAGCTGGTGCCGGTCCATAAGTTAAGCACATCCTTGGCGGCCGTCAGCGAGCCGTTGGCTGCCTTCCTGCACGGCGCCAATCTTCCGACAGAGGGCGTGCTGGTAGAGGCATCCGAGCGACATATTGTGCTTAATGCATTCCATGATGCCATCTCTATTCTGCCGGATGGGGATAGAAAGGGGTCGTTCTATCTCAGTAAGTATGTTGTTGCGATTAGCCTCGGTCTTTTTGATGCAGCGCTCAATTATTTATGGAACGAGACTATTGCTGCATTGAGAAGGCTTGTTGCGCGCACGGATCTTGAGTATTTTTATGATGCCGTTGAAAAGCGCCCCGATGTTCGAAAGAAATTGCAGACTGTGGATGATCTTCCGGAAATTGGCGAGGCATTGCTGATTGAAGGGTGCTATCGAATTGGGCTCCTTACGAACGTCAATCATGAGCGCCTGAAGCATGTTAACTTCATGCGAAATCATGCGAGTGCCGCGCATCCGAATCAAAACGAGATAAATGGCGCCGAGATGGTTGGCTGGCTCTCCAACTGCCTGCGGTATGCAATTACGGCTGAGCCCAGTCACGAGGTCGTCCAGGTTAAGAAGTTGCTGGAGCAACTCCGCGCGAATCCGATCCTCCCTGGTGATGCTCCTATAATCAAGAATGGAATCCTTCATCTCCCCAGAGAGCGCATTGATGATTTGTTGTGGACCCTGTTCGGGATCTACTGCGACATGAATCAGACGGCGCAAACCAGGGCCAATATTGAGCTGATCGCGAAGACTGTCTGGGGCGCGTCGGCGGAGGCCCGGAAGTATGAAGTCGGTATTCGGTATGCGTCTTTTGTTAAGCATGCTGAGAACGGCAAGAAAGCGCTCGCGCATCAGTTTCTTACTGCGACGGACGGTCTTGCGTATCGATCGGAAGATGTTCTTGTTGTCGAGTTGATCGACAAGCTTCGCACGCTGTATGGCGCTCATGTCGAGTATAATAATTTTTACAGTGAGCGCAGCCATGCTCGGTCGCTGGAACAGTCTCTTCCTCCCAATGGACAGGTGCCGGTTGCAGTTCGAAGTGAGTGGGTTAAGGTCATATGTGTTTGTTATTTTGGAAATGGCCTTGGGTACAAGGAGGGAGTCGACGAAGCTGCCGTGCCATATTATGTGGTCCACATTAAGAATTTCTCGGAGACTGAGGTTGTTGAATTTCTTCATCTTTTCGGCGATGCTCAGTTTGTCTCTGACCTTCACTTGCCAAAGCCCGATAAGCGTGCGCGCGATGTGGCGGCATTTCTGAAGGCGCGCACAAAGCATGTTCACGCTCTCTTGGCGCTCGATCAGATTGTTAATGCTGCACCCAAGATTCTTGGGAAGATACATAGCGCAACTGCGTTCCAGCAGGCCCTTGCTCAGCTCCCTCGGTGAGTTGCTGCTCGAAGCTCCCAAATGAGGATGGTGGGCAGTCAATTGGGGGCCGGGAGACGGCGCGGTAGATGCGCTCTCCGGTCAGCTCTGTGTGCAGAGAAATCTAGGTGCTTGGGAATGAGAGCAATTGCATTCGTGCCACAGGCAGAGGGGTGCTTCATGTCTGGAGTGTCTAGACTTGTGCTCCGAAGAAGGCCTCGGATCGGGTTTAGCGCGTGGCTGTCTTTGACTGCTCAGGCTTCGTGCCGAAACGGTATGATCAGCCTCGCCGTTGTGGTCCCCTCTCGGATGCGGAGGCGCACTGCAAGGGCCTCCCCGTCCTGTTTGACGTCCACCTGCACCAACTGCACGCCGGGCAGCCAGCGAGCGAGGGCGTCACGGACGTACACTCGTGCCAGTTCTGCCAGCACGGTGTCATTGCGCTGATGGCGAAGGCGCGAGAGGCCCGCGCCGAAGCTGGTGCGCCAGGGCAGCTCGCCGGTGGAGTGGGGCGTGGCGCCTTCCGTCAGCAGCACCTGCCGCACCTTCGAGGTGAGCAGCTCGGCCCCGGTGCCTGAGGCGAAGTCGCGCTTCTTGTCTCTGCGGAAGGGGACGAGGAGATTCTGGGGCGCTCGACTCATGACGTCCTCCTCACGGTATGGGGATGGCCGCGCGCACCTGCTGCAGCGTGCGGACGATGGCGTCGAGGGGCGCAAGGGCCTCTTCCAGCGCGCTTCCCTCGAGGCTGGAGAAGTCCGGCACCTGGGGGCCGCCCACCAGCCCCAGGAAGACGTTGAGGAGGGCCATGAGCTGGGAGAGGGCCGCCAAGGTCTTCCCGACGTTGACGGCCTCCTGCGCGACGTTGGCTTCCGCGCAGCCGGCCACCGCCAGGAGGCCCGCGTCCCCAAGCTGCGCGGCGCGTTGCCGGGCCCGCGCCACACTCGATAGGCGCAATTGCAGGTGCATGAGCTGGCCACGGGCATGGCCCAACTCGCCCAGGACGATGTCGATGACACCCACCACTGCGAGTGGCACCGAAAGCTGAGGGACGAGGCGAAGCAGCTTGGACACCTTCTCGGCCAGGTTCGGCAGGGCCGCGGCGATGGCGGTTGGGTCAGGCGGGGGGCCCAGCGCGTCAGGTATCGCTTTCACGACTTCGACGAGTGCCAGCACCGCGCCGATGATGTCGAAGAGAGGCGTGAGCGGCGCGAGTGCCGGCTGGACAGCCTGCAGGATCTGGTGGTGCTGCAAGGTGGCGCCGCCAGGCAGGGTGAGGGTAGGCGCCTCGGGAAGCGGGGGGATGTGGATGCAGATGGGCAGCGCCATGGGCTTCCTCAAATCGGCTCGGCGATGGGGCGCACGACGCGGCCGGCGATGGTGACCTGGGCTGCCTCCAGCGAGATGGCGCCCACCGCGCGCAGAGTGAGGGCGGTGGTGGCTTCCAAGGTAACGGTGTTCTCCTCTGCGTCGAAGGTGAGGCAGTCGCCCGTCTTCCGGTTGGTGAGCTTCAGCTTGCGGTGGCTCGCGGACTCATCGAGTTCGACGCGGAAGGTGGGCGTGGCGAGGACGCGGTTGTCGGGCGGAGACACCTGGGCTTCTTCGGGCACCTCGCTCTGACCGCCCGGCTTCCCCCAGTGCGCGCTGAGGTAGTAGGGGGCGTCGACGTCGCCCTGGTTGAAGAAGACAGCCACCTCGGCGCCCACGTGCGGCACCGCGAAGAAGCCAGTGTCCTTGGCGCCGCCCCCGGAGGTGCCGAGGGGCCAGGCCCAGGCGGACTCGGGCTCGAGGACGCCGGGGATGCACACGCGGACGCGGCCGAGCTGCGCCTCGTCGTCGCGGCTGGTGACGTAGCCCACGTACATGCCGAGGAGGCGTGTGTCGTGGGTGAGGATGTCGTCGTCGAAGGTGCTCATGGTGGGCTCGCTACCTGGGGAAACTCATTCCAGCTTCCGGGTCCTCGACACCGATGGGCTGCCCGTCACGGTGGTACTCGACGTACCGGGTGCCGGTGCGCTTCTCGAATGCCTCTACTTCCTTCAGCGCCCCCGTTGTCGAGGGGGCGGTGGTGTTGGACTGGCCGCCTTGGGGCTGGCCCTGCTTCTCGGCGCTGGCTTGCTGACGCCGTCCGGTGCCGTCACGCGACAGCTTCAACTCGCAGGTGTAGCCGGAGGAGGAGAGGACGTGCTTCGCCTCGGTGACGTAGTACCGGCCGGACAGGAAGCTGGAGATGCCGCGCACCTCCACGACGGACTTCGCGCGCAAGCTGGGGTTGCCCACCACCTGGAGGGACAGCTTCACGGTGCCGGCTTCCGCGCGCCGGAAGCGGGCCTCCGACTCGCGCTGGGCTTGGGCAGGTGTCGAAGCCGAGGTGGGCTGGACGCTGGTGGTGCTGTTGCGAAGCTGCAGCGACGTGGTGCCCGTGCGCTTGTCCACCACCTCGAGGTAGTCGGCGAGCGTGGTGCGCTCCACGGTGGCACTGCTCGCCTGGGCTTCGATGTTCGCCTTGGCCATGGCGTCCCGGCCACGCACGTCCACCTTGCCCACTCGGCGGCCCAGCTCCGACTCGACGTTGACCGAGAGGATGTCGCCCCTGCCTGAGTCGGCGTACCACCACAGCACATGGGTGGGCGCGGCGGCCTGGTTGCGCGGGCCGAAGGCGAGGCCCCTGTCGTCGACGTGGAACTGGAACTCCTCCCGCGCGGCCAGGCGCCGGAGGAACCTCGCGTCCGTCTCCCCGGCCTGGTGGATGGTGTCGAAGGACTCGCCGGTGTCCTCGACCTGGATGGAGTCCTCCTCATAGCCGTGCTCGGCGGCCACCTCGCGCACTACCTGGGCGCGCGTCTTGCCCTTCCAGGTGCGCGTCTTCGCTTCGCGGTGCATGAGGGCGCTGAGGGCCTGTCCCTCGACGGTGAGCACCTGAAAGCCCTTCAGCTTCTTCACCACCACTCGCCGCGGAGGCGCCATGAGCCCCGGGTAGCCCCAGGACACCTCCAGCACCGCGCCGCCCACCAGCTCCGCCCTGTCGAAGAGGGACAAGTCGAAGTTGTCCAACTGGAGGGACAGCTTGTCGGCCTTCGTCGCGGAGTCCTCGAAGGTGAGGCCGAGGACCCGACCCTCAAGCGAGAGGAGCTCGCCGCCGCGGGCCCTTTCGTGTGCCAGCAGCGTGAGGCGCACGCCAGGCGCGCTCCTGTCGAGGGGCCGCGTCACTCGCTGGCCCTCCGCCGCTGCTCGCTGAGGATGACGTCGGTGAGGACGCGCAGCGAGGGGATGTAGACGCGCCGCCCGGTCTCCAGCTCCAGCGTCGCGTCGATGATGGGCTCCGGCTGGAAGTCGGCGATGGCCCACCAGAAGCCGCAGGCGCGCGGGAGGGGCGCGAAGTAGCGGCCGGCCAGCCCCCAGAGGGAGTCGCCCTCGGCGACGAGGTGGACGCGCGTGTCCACGTGCGGCTGGAAGCCGTAGGGGACCCTCTCGGTGAGGAAGAGGTGGCCAGCCTCGTCCCGGAGGCCGAGGGAGAAGGAGTAGCGGCTGCCGGCGTGAGGGGCCACTACGGCACCTCCTGGCGGAGCTGCTCGGAGGTGACGCGCGTGTCCAACACCTCCTCGAAGGTGACGGTGGCGGTGTAGACGAGGACGCGGCCGTCGACGGCGAGCTGGCGGTACTGGAACTCCACGCTGGCGACGACGCACTCCACGGTGAGGACGCCGGGCCAGAGGACGAGGACGCGCGGTGGCGCCGTCGCCAGCACACCCTCGGTACCCGCCGGAGGCACGGTGAGCGCGCGCAAGAAGGCGCGGAACGCCATGATGTTGGACGTGTCGGCCTGCTGCGTGGCGAAGAAGGCGTCGAGGTAGAACTCCACGCCCGAGAGCTGCCGGTTGGAGGTGCCCTGAAACTGGAGCACTTGGTGGGAGAGTCCCGGCACCGTCAGGCGGTTCCAATTCACCTGGCACTTCTCGGTGAGCTGCGTGGGGTTGAAGAGGCACTCCATGGCCTCGCCGGTGAGGACATTCACCAGCACGCAGCGAGGAGGACGGGCGAGGCCAGCAGCGAAGGACACGCGGGGCCTGCCTTTCAGTAAGACGCCATGGGGGAGAAGCTGCGGGAGGCGGCGTCCCTCTCAGCGCGCGCCGTGGCCTGGGCAAGCACCTCTCCGTCCACCTGGACACTCACGAGGACGGGCGGCGCGGGAGGCGCGTCCGGCTGCGAGGAGAGCACCTCTGCCTGGGGCAGCGAGGCCTGGAGGGCGGCCACCGCCGGCATGGACGAGGACTCCAGGGGCCACTCCACCGGCGAGGTGGAGGCCGTGGAGGCGACGGGCGCCGGGGCCGAGCCGGGGGAGTCCTCGAGGCCGAAGGCGACGGACAAGTCCCGGTGGAGGGTGAGCCGGGCCGTCCGCAGCGCCTGCTGGAGGCCTGTGTCCTTGCCGAAGAGGCTCGCCACGGCGTCCACGACACCGAGGATGGCGCCCACCAACTCCAAGAGGACGCCGGAGATGGCGTCCACCACCCCGAAGACGATGAGCTTCAGGCCCGTCCACGCCTCGGCCCAGTTGCCGGTGAGGGCTCCGCTCAGCGTCAACACCACGCCCCAGAAGACGTCGACGATGCCGGAGAAGGCCGCCAGGGCCGCGTTGAGGATTCCCCCCACCACCGACACCACGAGGGAGACGGCGGACACCAGCACGCCCACGACGGTGGTGATGTTGCCGATGGCAAACCCGATGGCTTCCCCCATGAGCGTCCACCCACTGGTGCCCTGCTGCACAGCGGAGGTGGTGCCAAAAAGGCCCGAGAGTGCCCCGCCGAGGACGCGGCCCAGGTGCGCCAGGCTGCCCAGGAGGACGTCGACGCCGGCCTTCATGTAGCCCCACTGTCCCGCCAGGCCTTCCACCACCTCCGCGGCTGCCGTCATGCCGAGGACGACGAAGTCGAAGACGCGGGCGAGGGCGCGGCCCACCGTGGCCCCCGCGTCGCCGAAGGCGGCGAACTTCGCCGCTGCTGTGGCCGCGTCGTCCCTCTCGGAGAGGAAGCCCAGCGCTTCGCCCACCCGCCCTAGCGTCGCCTGGAAGGCCTCGAGGGTGGGGCGCGCGGCTTCGAGTCCGGAGGAGAAGCCGTCGGCGAGGCCCGAGAAGAAGCTGTGGATGCGATGGCCCCACAGGTAGAGGTTGATGAGGAAGTCCTTCAGGCCGGCGTTTTCAGCGCGGCCCAACTCCTCGCGCGCCGCGCCGGAGAAGCCTCCGTCCTCGAAGAGCTGGACGAGGCCGCGGAAGGCGAGCGTCACCTGCTCCTGCACACGCCGCGCGAAGTCGCCCAGGCCCCCGAGGTTGTGACGGAAGGCGTAGGCGAGGCCGGCCACGGCGACACCCAGGAGGACGACAGCGCCCACGGCTGGAAGCACCGTGGCCAGGAGGCCGCCCAGGGTGAGGCCCAGCACCTTGAGGCCCACCACCATCAGCGCCAGGCCCACCTTCGCAGCGATGACGGCGCCGACGAGAGTGAGCAGGGCACCAGCTCCGAGCGCGAAAGCTGCGAAGGCGCGCTTCACCGGGCCGGGCAACGCCTGGAAGACACCCAGCACCTGCTGCACCGCGCTGGCGACGAGGGTGACGAGAGGCTTCAAGACTTGGGAGAAGGGCTCCCCGAGGACGATGGCCAGCGTCTCCAGGTTGCCGGACAACAGCGTCTTCTGGCCCTCGAAGGTGTCCAGCATCTGCTCGCGGAACTTCGTGGCCGTGCCGCCCGCATTCTCGAACTCATCGCGCAGGTGCTTGAGGGCCGCGGCGCCGCGGACGACTTCGCCAGTGTCCTTGCGGATGCCGTTGCTGAACTGCGTGAGGATGGCATTCACACCGCCGAGTGCTTCGCGGCCGAAGGCCTTCAGGAGGAAGGCGCTGCGCTGCGCCGCCGTCATGCGCTCAAGGGCGGGGGACATTTCGTTGAGGATGCCGAGGAAGCTGAGGAAGTTGCCTTTGGAGTCGGTGACGGCGACGCCCAGGCCGCGCAGGTGCTTCTGCACCTGTGGATCCGCCATTCGCTCCATGGCGACGGCCACGGCGGTGGAGGCGCGCTCCACGCCGGGGACGACGTTCTTCACGAGGCCCAGGGCGATGAGCGTCTCGGGCAGGGATTGGTTGAGGGCCTGCGCACCACGCGCGGCGGTGCCGAGGGCCAGGGGGAGTTCATTGGCACTGAGGGCGAAGACGTTGACGGCCTGGAGCATCTGGTCGACGGAGAGGGCGGCCTTGTCGGTGGAGATGCCGAAGGCCTTCATCGCCTGGGAGGCCAAGCCTGCGGCGCCCTGGGGCGTCAGCTCCCCCAGCGAGCCACCGGCCAAATCCAGGACGGGCTCCAGCAGCTTCATCGCCTCAGCGGCGGTGAAGCCGGCCTGGGTGAGTTCGCGCAGGCCCAGCACGGACTCGGTGGGAGTGAACTGCGTGGCGAGGCTTGCCTTGATGGCCGCGTCACGTAGCTGCCCAAGCACCTCGGCCGAGGCGCCAGAGACAGCGGCCACGCCCGCCACGGCCTGCTCGAATTGGCCGGCGGTGTTGGCCAGGGACAACGACGCGCCAATGGTGACGGCGCCCGCCGAGAAGAGGGCCATGGCGACGCCGAGCCGCTGGAATGCGCCCTCGATGCGCGCGGTGCCCAACCCCACACGCCTGTCCAGGCGCGTGAAGTTGACCTCGAGCTGGGTGAAAACGCCGGAGGCCAAGTCTCTCGCGGTGAAGATGAAGCCCAGGCCGAGGTTGTTGAGCACGCGCTACCTCCGCTTCGCGGACTTCTCCAAGGCCTTCGCCTCGCGACTGCGTTGCTGGCCGATGCGCTCAAGGAGCCAGTCCCTGTCCGAGGTGGGCAGCTCCAAGGCGTCACCGAGAGGAACTGCGAGGCCGCTGCCGCCGTGCTGGTGCCAGCACAACTGGAAGAGGCCCTCGCGCCACGTCTCCAGCGTCACGCCGGGGAAGAGGTGGAGCGCTCCCGGCGCCTCGTCGTCCGCTGCTTCCCCGGAAGGAAGAAGCCCCGGTCGAAAGGGAGCTCCACCTCCTGGCGCATGAAGCACTCGGGGCACTCGACCTCGAGCGTCGTATCCACGCCGCAGTCGACGGCGTCAAACTCGTCAACGAGGAAGTCCGCGTCGCGCAGGCTCAAGTCCTCGAGGAAGCGGCGCTTGTCGCGCGCATCCACACCGTCGACGTCCAGCACCCGGTAGGCGAGGACGGAGGACAGCAGCTTCTCGGGCGCCGCGCGCTGGAGCTGCGGCAGCCGCCGCTCATCCTCACCCGTCAGAAGCTTGAAGCGCACGCGCTTGCTGGCGTCGGGCAGGCTCGTCTCGAAGCGGTTGCCGGCCATGAAGGCCGCGCGGCTGGCGTCCGAGAGGACGCGCACCGGCAGCTGCGTCAAATCCAGCTCCCAGTCGATGCGGGCGCGGCAGGCGGCATTCTGGCATGGGACGGCGAAGACGTACTCGGGGCCGTAGGTGAGGACGCGCACCTGGAGGAGTGCGTAGAATCGGTCCCCCTGCAGCACCTGGCCCCAGTCCACCTTCCCGTCGGCGAAGGCGTAGGGGCCTGCCTCCAGCATCTCCTCCCAGCACGCAGAGAGCAGCTCATCCACTTGGCCGCCGCTCTTCGCCAGCTTCCTGTCCGCGAGGACGCGCTCCTCCCGCACTCGCATGCCGCGAACGCGGCCCGTCAGCCCCGAGGGGCACGAAATGGTGTCCGCCATGTCCTTCCTCCGGGAAAGACAAAGCCTTCGGGATATGGATCGGGGACACGCGCTTCGCAATATAGGTAGAAGGTGCGATAGTTGATCGAATGAGATCTCCTATTGCAGTTATTCCCCCCGTCTGGGCGCTGGCTCGTAGATGGGGTGCGGTTGCTCTGTCGATCTGGACGGATAGACGGAGTTGGAATCTTGAGGCGCGGCGCTTTCCACCCCACTCTGGTGTGTCAATCCCTGCGATCGCACATGCTCCTTTGGTCCGTCTGCTCCTTGAGGCTGGGATTGCGCTTACTCCCCCGCAGTCCATCTTCTCGCCTGCAGCATCATTCGCGATACTGCGCTACGCCGAGGCATTTGCATCGCGCTCTCAGAAGTTACGCTTGGTTGCGAGCGCAAGAGACTGGGATCCTCGCTTGACGACCATTCTTGCAGAGGAGATCGGTGTCGGAGTTGCAGTGCATCTCGCACGCACCTTTCTTGATGTGGTTCATGTTGCGGACGTAGCACCCTTGCTCCAGGCTGGTGACTTGGCATTCACAACTCCGCCCGTATCGCCAATGTCCCCTGAGGCTCGGCCCGACTACTTGGGAGTTCTCAAGTCCGGAGAGTGCATCCTATTTGAGGCGAAGGGTGCTGTTGGAACTGCGGGTCGATTGAAGAAGCCGCTTGAGAAGGCCGAGATCCAGGTCGACAATGTGCAATTCGTTAAGCACTCTCCTCGCACAGTCAACGGGCAGCCTTGTGGTGATCGAATTGTGATGGGTACACACTTTTGTGTTGATGGGGCCCATGCTAAGTCAGAAACAACAACCATTCTGATCGACCCGCCCGGAAGGGGACGAGTTGGTGATGACTTCCCACCTAGCGATCTTCCGTTGCGTGTGGCGTATGCCAAGGCGTTCAATTTTGGAGAGAGACCGTTGGTTGCGGACGCGCTTGTTCGTCGGGTTGACCTTTCTGGAGTATTTGGGGCTCCGGAGTTTGAGGTGAACGGGTTGTCGGTTCGAGCGGTTGGGCCATTCTTATGGGGCGGGGTGCTTGTAATTGATGCAAGGCTCGCTGCGATCCTTGAGCAGGGCGCACGGGGAAATCTCAGTGCTGCTGTTGCAGAGAGGACGAATCGCCTCCAGGAGGAGCTCAGCACTCTGGAGGAGACGCCCTATTTTGTGATGCTCAATAATGGCATTGGCGTGCTGTTGGATGGTTGAGCTGATCTGAAAGTGAAAGCTAAAACGTCAGCTCGAAGAAGTCGTAGGTGAGCGTGACGGACTCGATGACGTTCTCGTCGGACTCGTTGTCCCACTCGCCCGCGACGAACTTCACCGGCCAGACGCGGGAGAGGCTCCACCGACGCAGCGTGGTGCCGTCCCTGTCTTGCTGGACGATGTCGAGGTTGCGCTTGTAGAGCGCATCGGGCAGCCCCAGTCCGCTCGTGGTGTGCACGACGTCTTGGAACCAGTCGAACAGTTCGTGATCCTGCGTGGCGCCGCGCTCGAGGGTGACGTCGGAGAACGTGAGGCGCCCCGGGGACTTGTTGGGGATGAGGCTGCCACCCTCGAAGTATTGGACGTTGGCGACCTCGACGGACAACTCGCTGCACTTCTGGAAACCGGAGTGCCCGAGGCCGTCAGCCTCACAGAGGAACTTGAAGCGCTTATGGAAGCTGCGCGGCTGTCCGATGATGGCCATGGCCAGTCTCCTTAGAGGCCCGCCGAGGCCAGCTCGGCTTCGAGGGCGCGGGTGTCCTGGGCGATGCGCAGGACGATGAACTCGGCCGGCTTGTTGGTGGCGAGCCCGATGCGCGCCACCAGTTTGCCGGCGAAGACCACGGACGGCGGATTGAGCGCGTCCGAGACGTCAACGAAGAAGGCCTTGGCGGGCTCCTGGCTGCGGAAGGCGCCGTTCTTCATCTGCGCGAGGAGGAAGGCGGCAATGGAGCGCCGCACCTGGGCGCGCAGCCCCTCGGTGTTGTTGCGGTGCCGGGCGAATTGCAGCCCCGACTTGAGGCTGCGCTCGATGAAGGACACCCCGCGCCGCTCGGCGACGTAGGGGAAGTTCCCGCTGGCCTTCAGCGTGCGGCTGCCGTCGATGAATCGCGGCAGGCCGGGGCCGGTGGTGAGCGGATTGATGCGGCGGGGGTAGACGATGTCCCGCTTCTTCTCTTCGAGGCACTCCTTGGACTCGAAGCCCAGGACGCCGAACATGCGCCCGGCCTCGATGCCCGCGGGCGCTTCATACACACCCCCGGAGCGCGCCCCGTCGTTGCGTGCGAAGACACCGGCGATGATGCCGGAGGGCGGGACGACGAGCTGCTCCACGTTGCCGAAGACGCCGCGGGCGGGGTTGAGCACCTTGACGCGGGGCCAGTAGAGGGCCGCGTGCTCAGAGAGCCCTTCGAGGGCGGCCTCCTGCGAGACGTAGGACACGATGTCCGTGGCGCTGTAGCCCGCGGGTGAGTCGAGGACGGCGAAGACGAGGCCGTCGCGCGCCACCTCGCAGTAGCGCACCATGGCGTTGTGGACGGCGGGCGTCGCCCGGCCGGGCACCAGGAGCACCGTGAGGTCCTGCACGGCGTCGAGCGCGTAAAAGACCACTCCGGCCAGCCTCGGAGCCGATGAAGTCCGTGTCGTCCAGGCCGACGAGGCCGTCCGCACCACCCGAGAGGGCCACCGTCTGTACGTCCGGAATCGCGTCCGGTTGCACCATGAAGGCCCGGACGTAGGTGGAGCCGGTGCGCTCGTCATTGAGGACGCGCTCGACATAGCGTGCGTCGCCCTGGGCCGAGGAGAGGTTGGGGAAGGACTCGCGGTAGGCGCCGTCCTCGAGGACGAGGACGTCGAAGGTGTCGGGAGCGCCATTCGTCTGGGGCCGCACCTCCACCTCGAGGCGGTTGGCGTAGGCGCCTGCATCCCTGGCCTCCAGGTGGAGGACGTCGGTGGCGCCGGAGGCGTCGCCCGTGTGCAGGAGCGCGTCGAGTCCGAGTCCGAAGCCCGCGTCTCCCTGCACTCGCAAGGAGGCACCAGGCCCCGTGGACTGGGTGAGCAACTGCAGGGCCCCCAGGGAGGAGGGGGCCACACGGACGCCCGCCACCGCCGCCTCCACGAGGGCGCGCACCTCGGCCAGCTCGACGGCGCGCAGGCTCTGGACGTTGCCGCTCCCCACCTGCGGGCCGCCCGCGAAGCCGAAGACGGTGTTGGCCACCGCGTCGCCCACTTCCAGGCGGCTGGAGGCGCCCTGGGTGTCGCTGGCGATTCTCAGCACACCGGCCTCCACGGTGGCGCGTCCGCCGACGAGTCCCGCGTTGAGGACGGCGGCCACCTCCTGGGCAGTGGCCTGGGTGATGTCGCCGAAGTCCTCCTCGCTGAAGGGGATGAAGACGTCCCGGCCATCGTCGACGCGCACCCGGAGCGACTGCCCGGCGGTGAGGGTGTAGGGGCTGGGGCGGCCCGCGGAGACGGACGCCGCGGTGCCGGAGAAGACGACGTCCACCGCCTCGGCGCCGTTGGCGGACACCTCCAGGCGCTGGCCGTCGGCTAGGGTGAAGGGGGGACGCAAGGTGCCGCGCACGACGGCGGGCGTGGGCCCGCCGCCCGTGGTGAGGGCCGCCGCAGCAGGCGTGGCCGTGTGCGACTCGGGGTTGGAGGCGTCCTCGTAGTGGGCGGTGCGGACCGCCCACAAGTGAGTCCCTCCGTTCTCGAAGAAGCCCATGGCGGCGAGAGCCAAGTCCGAGTCCGGCGTGAAGCCGCCGAAGGTGGACTGGTACTCCTCGAAGGAGGTGCACAGCACCGCCTGGCCGATGGGGCCGCGCTCCGCCAGGCCCACGGCGCCGGCCACGGAGGTGGGCGCCGAGGGAATGCCACGGACGCGCGGCTCCTCCTCCTCCACGACGATTTTCGACGACAGCAACTCACGACTCATGAGGCACCTCGCTTCTTGCGGGACGCGCGCGCCGACACCTCCGGCGCGGCAGAGGGTGGCGACGACGGCGGGGCCGTGGGGGCTTGCCGCTTCAGGGCGACGTCGCCCCGGCGAATGGCAGCCGCCACCGCGGGCGCGGAGAGCGCGGCCTCGGGCACGTCCTCCAGCGACACACCCGAGGCCAGGGTGAGAGAGGAGGGCAGGCGCCGGCCGCCACGGCCTGGTTGCACGCTGCAGGCACACTCGCCGCGGGCGACGCAGTACGACTCATGGGGCAGGAGGAAGGTGACGAGCCTGCCCAGGGCATTGGTGAGGGTGATGCTCATGAGGTGCCTCCGGAGAGAGAGTCCGTGTCGAGGTGAGTGCCGGCGACGGCCTTTCCGATGTCGAGGGGCAGGCCCTCGTCCACGTCGAAACCGCGCACGAGGAATCCCCAGGTGAAGGCGCGCACGTCGTCGCGGCTGCCGAGCTGCGTGCGCGCCTCGCCGTCCGCGTCCATTTCCCAGCGGACGGTGCCGCGCGAGGCGTCCTCCGTGTCCCGCGCCATGGAGAGCCAGCGGTTGCGGTTGAGGAAGGTGGCCACGGCAGCCATGAGGTTGAAGAGTTCGGCGGTGCGCTCGGAGGCCACCGTGAGGGTGAAGGCCAGGTCCACCGTGTACGCGGGGCGCCTGCGCACCAGCTCCGCACCGGAGGGGCCCTGCACGACGTCCTCGTGCAACACGTTGGTGGAGTAGCGACGACTCTCGCGCAGCATGGGGCCTGACAGCACCACCGAGGGCAGCGCGGCCATGGCGATGACGTTGAGGCCGTCGGCCACCGTGTCGTCGTAGTCGACGGAGACGCTGGCGCTGACGTTGGCCACCACCTGGCGCTTCAGCTCGCGCAGCAGCGTGCGCACGAGGCGGGTGAGGTCCGCTTCCTTCGCGACGCGTGGGCGCAGGTAGCGGTACGCCCCCGGAAGGGCAGCGGCCTCGCCTGGAATGGGGCATCCGTCCGCGGAGAGGTTGAGCAACTCCGCGTCGGCGGTGCCCACCTCGTGGGCCGGCGTCCGCACGTCCACATAGGCAGCGCCTGCCTCTTCACGGACGGCGAGCACCTCTGCGTGCAGTCCGCCCAGGCGCACGGCGACCTGCGCGGCGAAGCCAGTGCCGGCGAGGCGGAGAATGTCGCCGCCGCTGGTGGGCCCCGACGAGGGCGTCACGGAGGTGAGGGAGGGGACGGCCATTACCCGGGCCCTCCGAGGCCCAGCTCCTTCGCGACGCGCGCGAGGAAGCGGCGGCTGGCGCCCTGTCGAAAGCGTGCGAAGGCCGGCCGCAAGAAGGGCCGCGCGGGCGTCTGCGTCACAACCACTCCGCGCCCCCTGCCGCTGCTACGCGACTGGCCGGCCAGGCCGGCCTGGCGCAGCAGCGCGAAGAGGTAGCGCCGCATCTTCGGCGTCATGGGGATGATGACGGGTGGGCCCCCGTACTCCTGGAGCTGCGCCACGTCGACGAGGGACTCGCCGTCCGGGCTCTTCGCCGAGCGCGAGACGCCAATGAATGCCTCGTCGCCCTCCAGGACGACGGAGATGGAGTTGCGTAGCGCGCCTGAGGCGAGGAGGGCCTTTGTCCCGTTGAAGCCGGCCATTTGCCGCGCTGCCAGGGTGAGGGGAGAGAGCGGGCGGAGCGGCTCTCCACCCGGTGCCTGCTGGGTGAGGCCCTGCACCACCTCCTTGCGCAGGGCGTGCGCCTCCTGGCGCAGCGCCGTCTGGAGCGCACCCTCAAGGCGTGACGAGCCCGCCGCCAGCAGTTGGCGGGCCCGTTCCCAGTCCCCGGTGCGCGAGACGGCCATGGACGCCTCAGCCCTGCTTGGCCCGCAGGTGGGGGACGTGCGAGTTGAGCCACTCCAGGGCCACGTTCGTGGCTTCACTCACCACCGCGCCGTGGCGGACGGACACCGAGGTGAGGGCCAGGGTGTGCGCGGCGACTTCGACGTCCTCCGGTCGGCAGCCGTAGTGCTTGAGGCCCTCGGCGATGGGGCGCACGGCGGGCAGGGTGCCGTAGCGCCAGTAGTGCAGCTCCAGGTTGCAGGTGTACGCCTCGGCCTCGTAGCGGGCGCGCGAGGAGGCGCTGGTGAGGTAGGCCAGCTCGTAGCTGGGGCCCTCCTCGTCGTGCTGGACGACGTGCTGGTGCTCGTGGACGCACACCACCACCTGGGCCCACAAGTCCCAGTTCCCCTTCGGCACGCCCACCTCGAAGGGCAGGTAGAGGGTGCGGCCCACGGTGGTGGCGTACTTCTCCAGGAAGCGCTGCCTGTCGAGGATGCCCATGCGCTGCAGCGCCTCGGCCGCCAACTGCATCTCGAGGGAGTCGGCCTTGTTGGCCGTCTTGGTGCGCAGGCGCGACTGCATGTGCTGGTAGAAGGCCCACACCTCGGCGGGTTGAATCTCGCCGCGCTGGAAGAGGGTGCCCACGCCGGGGAGGGACTGGAGGTAGCCCTTCACAGAGCACCCCCTTCCTCGACACCCGCGTCGACGGTGCCGGCGTCCACAGTGGTGGGCAGGCACGTGTGGCCGGTGACGCCCTCCTCGTTGACGTAGGCGCAGGTGAAGGCGGCGTTGCTGTGCTCGCTGACGGCGTCGCAGTCGGCGAGCACCTGCCAGTTGCCGTCGCCGTTGCAGATTTCGGCGACATTGCCGGCGCAGCGCGTGGACACCGGCGCGCAGCCGTCCGGCGCGCGGCAGCGGGTGAGGAGGGCGGTGGCGAGAAGAGAGGTGAGTAGCAGTGCTTTCATGCGAGTCCTCGGGCTTGGGGCCTGTCGTTGAAGGTGACGAGAAGGAGGTTTCTGCGAGGCCTCCGGCGGTGGAGTCCGAAGCCCGTGGGGCGCGCCTCCGTGACGTACAGCCCGGGAGGCGTCCTCACGGCCTGCACGAGTGCGCCCATGACGTCGTAGAGGGCCCCCAGCCTGTCGCTGGGGCGGATGAGGGCGTCACCCGTGGCCGCGTCGACGAGGCCGAGGCGCTCCAAGTCGCGGAAGTGGAAGACGAGTTCGAAGCTCGTCCTGGGGCTGTTGCCGGAAGGGGCCATGCGCAATGACTCAAAGGCATCCGGCTCCACCTGGCAGGGGACACGCACGGGCGGAAATTCGCGACGGAAGGCTTCGGCCAGGCCGTCGTCGTCCGCATCCACCAGCACCGGCTCGCGAAAGTCCGCGTCGTACCCGCTGGCATGGGGGCCCGGACCGGGGCCCGCCATGGCGGTGGTGTCCAGGCGGTGCAGCTCCGCGAGGAAGGGGAAGATGAGCCTGCCCCTCATCAGGCCGCCCCGGGCAAGGAGGGCTTCACGTAGGGGGCGAGGAGGGTGTCCACCTCCGGCTCTCCGGTGAGAGGCCGCACGGAGGGGCGGACACTGTCGAGGCGGTAGCTCTGCTCGCGCGTCCTCTCTTCCACCACGCGCCAGCGCGTGCGCTCCTCCAACGAGTCTTCGTCCGCCAAGGGCGAGAGGCTGCGCAGGACGAGGAGCATGCACGCGCGGCGGATGGCGAGCGGCGTGCGCCCCTCCGGCGTCCCGTCCGCCTCGGTGTAGCCCCAGCGTGCGCCCACCGTGACGTTGCCCTCGCCGCGCGGGAAGACGCGCCCGTGGCGAAAGGTGAGGCGGGGCCCATCAAAGCCCGGGCCCACCGGAGCACCCACCACGACCAGGTGCTCCCGCGAGAAGGACACGTCCGCCCCGTGGAGTGCCAGGCGGTAGAGGCGAATGGGTGGCACCGGCAGCCAGAGGGACGGAGTGCCGCGCCCGTCGAGTTGCAACGTCGCCGAGCGCGGCTCGAAGTGCCACCCCGTCACCTTGTCGATGGTGCGCGTCGCCTCCTCGAGAAGGAAGGCCAGGCGGGTGTCGCCCGCCATGGCCGGTGTGACGCCCTCGGCGCGCATGTCGGCCACCGTGGCGTACACGTCAGTCCTTCTCCCGCTTGGCGCGGCGCGTGTCCTTCTCCTCGCTGGCCTTCGGCAGGTCCTCCGTCGTCAGCGTGCCGGCGGGCCGTGCCGCACTCAGCTTCAGCTCGTCGCTGGCGCTGCGCTTCACGCGGGCCTCGTCGGCCTCGGTGGCATCGAGGGACTTCGCCTCGGCCTCCGTGCACACGTCGAAGGCGAGCGGCGAGTAGGTGTCACCGGGCAGTTGGTGCACGGCGCGCAGGTAGTCCGCCACCGGCTTCTCTACTCGGTACCAGCCGCGCTCCTCCTGGAACTTGATGCCGGCATACGTGTAGCGCCTCAGCACGTGGCCGCGGCGCGCGTCGTAGGCCTTGAGTCGGACGAGATAGGAGTTGTCCATGGTGAGCCTCACAACTGCACGTTGATGGCCTTGGCCGTGCCGGACTCCTCGGCGAACTTCGCGTCGAAGCGCAGCGTGGCCACCACCTTCAGCGTGCCCTCGGAGATGTCGCGCGCCGACTCGATGCGAATCTGCCGCCAGATGCCGACGTGGATGTTCTTGGGATTGGTCAGCAACACCGCCGTGCGGTCATTCGTCGCACCGAGGTTCTCCGGCCAGAGGGGGATGGGCCGCACCGGAACGCCCGAGTAGAGGACCGGCGCATCGCCCTCGAGGAACTTGTCGCCGACCGCCGTGGCCCGCTCCGCGAGCGAGTTCCGGTAGTCCAGGTCCGCGTCTACCGAGGTAAGAGGAACCCCATGCTGCTCTTGTCGCGGAGGTGCTCCGACGGCAGCGACTTGAGCAGGTCGCCGAGGACGTCCTTGCTGATGGGCGCGCCGGCCGCGTCGACGACGTTGCTGGTGGCCTGCTTCAGCACGCCATCCATCGTGGCGAGGAAGGGGTCCGCCGAGGCCGTGTCCCCGTTGACGAGGATCTCCTCCATGTCGCGGCTGATGGCATCCGCGAGCATCTCCATGAGCGTCTGCCGCAGCTCGCCGCGCTCGATGCTGTCTTCGAGCACTTCGTCGGAGAGGCGCACCTCGCCCTTGAAGAGCTTCGCGTCCAGCTCCACCTGGGAGAGGTCCGGCTTCACGCGCTGGGCGGCGGGGACGGCGGTGGCCTCCTGGCCCGGGCGGAGGATGCGGCTGCCGAACTTCAGCTTGGAGAACTGCTGCTTGGGGGCCGCCATCGGGATGACGGTGCACTGCTGCAGCAGGACGGACTGCTTGATGAGCAGGCGCAAGAACTTCTGCGCCTGGGCGGGCTGGAGGATGCCGCCGCCGGCCGTGAGGTCGGCGAGGGCCAGGTCCGCCTTGGCCAAGAGGGTGCTGTTGTCGATACGACTCATGGGGATTCCTTCGGCGTTGAGGCTTCCTGGTGGCGGGTGGGGACGTCAGACGTCGTGGAAGGAGAGGGCCTTGTCGACGCTCTCCCGGTTGAGGGGCTTGTTCATGTCGAGGGGCCAGCCGACGTCCTCGACGGCGGGCTTGGGCGGGCGCTCCGCGGGGGCGCTGCTGTTGGGCAGGCCGAACTGCTTCTCCACGCGCCCCAGTCGCTGGTGCTGCTCCTTCACGGAGCCCTCCAGCGCGCGGACGGCGTCGGTGAGCTTCGTCAGGCCTTCCATGACGCCGGAGGCGTCGGAGCTCGGCGCGGGCGGAGCCGGCTGCGGAGGCGGCGCGGGGTTGGCGGCCTTGGCGCGCGCCTCGACGTCCTCCTCGTCCTCGGAGTCGTCTTCGTCCTCTTCCAGGGCGTCGGCGAGCGCGCGCAGGTGCTGGGCCACCTCCACCACGCGCACGCCGTCGATGCCGTCCGTGGAGGTCAACGCCTCGACGAGTGCCGTCACCGCTTCGAGGGCCTGTTGGGCAGCGGCGAGGACTGCGTCATTGGCCTTGGAGGTGTCCGAGGCGGTGCGGTTGTCGCCCTCGGCCTGCGAGGTGTCCTGGGGAGCGTCGTGCATGGTGTCTCCGTCTCGCTTCACCAAGAGGAAGCGGTGCTTGTTGGCGGCCCTGTCCACGAGGGACACCTCCTCCACCACCATGTCGACGAGGCGGTGGACGGAGGCGGGGCCTTGGGTGGTGCTCGTCATGTGGCCTCCGGCTGGGAGTCAGCGGCAGGTGTGTCGGAAGGGGGCGGATCGGTGGCGGGGGAGGCCTCGGGGAGACGGCGCGCGGTGCCGCCAATGCTGAAGCCCGTCAGTTGCCCGTCCTTCACACGCCCCCAGAGCTCGTCGGAGAGGACGCGCACCGCGAGCAGCCAGGTGCCCTTGCGTACCGGCACCTCGCCCAGGTTGAAGTCGACGGGCGCCAGGTAGCTCTCCAACACCTTGACGTGCCCGTTGACGCGCATCTGGTGCATGAGGCCCAGGCCGCCGAACTCCTCCATGAAGCGGTGCGCGGCCTGGCGAATCTCCGCGGCGGAGTAGATGTCGCCCTGCGCGTCCACCGTCTCCGGCTCCAGGACGACACCCAGGACGTACCGCTCGTCGTCGGGCTCGACGCCCTTGAGGAGGGACGTCGTGGTGGCGAAGGGAGCGGTGCCGGGCGGCTCCTCCGGCTTCCAGTCGTCCACGGCGAAGTGGCCGTCACCTTCCAGCGCCTTCGCGGCGGGCTGGTAGTTGCTGACGAGGAGCTGCGTCAGCACGGAGGAGCCGCCCACGCCGCGCATGGCGGCAATGGTGCGAGGGGTGCGGATCCGCTTCACGAGGAAGCCGGAGCCCTTCAGCATCCCGGGCAACTTCCCCCGGATGCCATACGTCATGAGCCAGCGGCCCTTGAGCGACTTGAGGACGCCGTAGAAGCGCTCCTCGTCGAAGTCACCCTCGCCGACGTCGACGTTGTAGCCAGGGTACGGAGGGTCGAGAAAGAGGACGGTGTCCTTCCCGTCGTACTTGCGGACCACCTTCTCGTAGTCGCCGCCGTACACCTTCACGCGCTTGAGGCGCGGGGCGAACTGCTCGATGCGCGCGAGCGTCTTCGCCTCGACGCCCATGCCGTTGGGGCTGAAGCTGCGCCCGCGCAGTTTTCCGTAGGAAAAGTGCGTCAGGTAGAGGAAGCGGTGCAGGCGCGCCACGTCGCCCTGGGGCTTGGCGTCGAAGAGGTTCTTGAACGTCTTCTCGTCGCCCACCCACGGCAGCTTCTTGAGCTTGGCCAGGTTCGCGGGCGTCAGCTTCTGGATGAGCCGATACGCGTCGGCGATTTCGGTGTCCGCGTCGTTGATGGCCTCGACGTCCGAGGGCGCTTTCTCGAAGAGGACGGCGGCGCTGCCGGCGAAGGGCTCCACGTACGTCTTGTGCGCGGGCAGCATGGCCACCAGGCGCTTCGCCAGGCGCTTCTTGCCTGCGGGGGAGCCCCAGATGGTCTTCTCCACCGGCTCACCGCGCTGGAGGGACTCCAGGACGTGACGGGCACGAGCGAGGGCCTTCGTGAGGGGGTTACCCATCGCGCAGTCCCTCCGGGTCGAAGCCCCACGCCAGCTCTCCCGAGGTGGGGAGGTTGAGGTCGCGAGGCCAGACGACGGACGTCGCCTCGGCCTTGGCCGTGGAGGTCGACTCCTGCGTCGTCGCGTTGCCCTCCGGCGTCGGAGGTGAGGTGGGGGTAGGTGTCGAGGTGGCCTGCATGGCGTTTCGTCTCCGGAAGAGACAAAGGCCTGCGGCGCGAAATCGGGGACATCACTTAAGTGACGGCGAGCGTCGTGGTGCGGCAGAGGCCGTGGTACGGCGGGAAGCCCACGCCAGCGTCCGCGAGCTGCCTGTCCGAAGCGAGGGAGCGAAACTCGCCGACGTCGTCGCGGGTGCCGGCGGCCGAACGGAGCACTTCGGCCAGGCGCGTCTCCTGGCCTCCTCGGTTGACGTAGAGGAGCGCGCGCCCCGTGTCCGCGTCGAGGCGTTCGCGCACCCAGGGCAACTCCTGCTTCACATCCTCCGGGCGCTCGAGGGACTCCAGTCGCTCGAAGCGCTGGAGAGCCTCGCCCACTGAGAACGTCTTCCCGTGGAGGAAGCGGCACACCTGGGTGGTGGCCTCGTCGAGGACGGCCTCGATGCGGTAGCGGCGGATGCCGGCCTCGGCGTAGCTGCTCACCTGGGCGAAGGAGCGCCCCTGACCAATGAAGTGGCTCGCCACCACCTCCCAGTAGAAGGGGGCTCGCTCGATGAGCGCGCCGCGCGCGGCCCTCTCCAAGGACTCGGCGATGTCGCTTCGCGCAAGGCCTGCCTCCAGCCCCTCGGCCACGAGCCGTCGAGCCTCCTGGCCGAAGGCGTCCAGCCGGCGCCCGTACTCGTCCCGCACGAAGTTGCCCTGGGTTCGGACGATGTGTTGGGCCACGCGTCTGTCGACGGCGTTGAAGCGGGCGGCGAGGGCGAGGCCCTGCTCTCTCCGGGCGTGGCTGCGGGTGGATGCCACCACCTCCTCGGCTGCGTCGCCGAGGGGCGCCTGGATGCGGGCAGGGATGAGGGCTGTCCGCCGGCCCGCGGCCTCCAGCGACTGGGCGACGAGGCGCCTGCGCTGGGCCGCCGTCGTCTTCCTCCAGTCCACGTCGAGGACGGCCACCGCCTCTCGCATGGCATCCACGTCCGCGCGCCCGACGGCGCGGCGAAGGCGCGCGGCAAGCAGGGCCACGGCGCGGTCCATGCCGGCGGCGGTGCCGACGTCCAGCGCCTTGGCCACCGGCAGCCGCAGGACGTCCCCCAGCAGGGTTTCCGCCACCGCCCGCGCCTCGTGCAGGAGGAGGAGGCTGTCAGCGGGGGCCGTGCACATGGGGGGGCTCCTGCGTCACCAGCTCCACGGAGCTGCGGCGCCTGGCGCGCACCTCGACGCCAGCCGGAGCGGGGGAGAAGACGACGTCGTGACTGGCCGCACACCTGTCACACAGCGCGAAGACGAGGAGGCCGTTGCGCCAGAGTGTCGTCGTCTCCTCGATGGGACTGCGCCTTCGGCACATGCGGCACTCCAGGACTCCTCGCTCGGCGTCGGCCTGGGCCTGGAGCACCCACGCGCGCTGAAGCTGCTCAGGCGTCATGTGAGTTGCCCCGAGAACCAGGTGTCGAACTCCTCGCTGGGGACGGGGACGTGCTCGGTGTCCATGTACCGGCGGGCCAGCGCCAGGCGTCCTTGGGCCAGGCGCTCCTCCTCGGCCCGAAGCTCTTCTCGCAGCCCCAAGAGGCGCTTGGCCTCGCCCAGCAGCGAGCCCTTGTCCTTCTGGGACTTCAAGTCTTCGACGCCCGTCTGAATGCCCGCCAGCGTGAGGGTGATGGGGCGCTTCACCCAGTCGTCCCCAATCTTCCGGAACTCGCGGTGGAAGATGTCGCCGGCCAGGTGGCGGCCCTCCTCGGGAGTCAGCACACCCACGCGCACCAGGCGCTCCACCATCTCCGTCATGCGCTCCGGGTCTCGGGTAGCAGTCGTCTGGCTGCGGAAGCGCCAGAAACGCACGCCCATGTCCGCGAGCACCTTCCGATTCAGCAAGAAGTCGAACTCGTCTCGCTCAGGCTGAAACACCTGGTCCTCCGCGAAGCGCAGCTGCGCTTCAGCCACGGAGCGATTGAAGTCCCGGCCGTCTCCGCGCAGCAGCGGCGGCAGGCGGAAAGCGCTGCCCACCTTGTCGATGTTGCGCTGGTCGTACTGTTGGAAGAGCGCGTCCTGCTGCTGGGCGTCCGTCAGGGGGCGCAGCTCAATCTTCGCGCGTCCTCCGTCGCCGGTGCCGCCGCCGTCCGCCTCGAGGATGAGAATCTTGTGGAAGTTGGCCTTGCCCTTGAGGTTCTCCTCGATGAAGCGCTCGATTCTCGGGACCGAGGCGTCAGAGAGCCTTCCGCCCGAGACGAGCAGCGCCAGAGGGGGAACGCTTTTGTTATTGAAGTAGAGGTAGTTGACCTCCTCCATCTGCCGAGAGCCGAGGACGGACAGCAGGGTGCCCACCCAGCGGGGAATGCCGTAGGGCGAGCGCGGCGAGTGGATGGCGAAGTGGATGAGCTCCGTGGCGGGGCCGTCCGAGGCGTCCGCTGCCTTGAGGGCGGTGACGTCCCGGAAGACGCGGCCGGTGAGGCGGGAGATGACGCGCGAGTCCCCGAAGGCTTTGAAGTACACCCGCTCGCTGCCCTGCACCTGGAGGTAGCGGCGCAGGCGCCGACGGGTGGTGACGGTGTCGGAGCTGACGGCGGAGATGCGCACGCGCTCGCGCACCTCGACGGCCTCCTTGTCCAAGGGGAGGAGTCGCACCGTGTACGAGGGGACGTAGACGAAGCGGGCGATGTCGCCCTTGCCGTCGCGCAGCACCTCCCAATAGGCGTTGCCCGTCACCTCTACGTCGTGCCGGGTGCGGCGGCGCAGCTCGACAAAGCTTCCGTCGAAGCAGCAGAAGTCGAAAAAGGACTCCAGGCGGGCCTTCTCGACGCGGGCCTGCTGGCGCACCTCCTCTGCGTGGGTGGTGACTTCCTCGTCCGTTGGGCGCAGGGGCGTCCCTGGTGGCAGCGTGCCCGCGTCACGCGCGGCCAGGCGCTCCAAGGCCATGGCGTCGGCCACCTTCTCCCGGGCCCCGTCGGCGTCGAAGTCGATGGCGGGCTCGAAGCGGTACCCGAAGCCGTCGATGTTCGTCGCGTAGGCGTCGACGTTCTGGCGAAGGGAGTTGGAGTGCTCAACGAGGAGGCAGAGGGCATCCGGCTCATACGGGGGTTGGAGGGCACCGGCCTCGCTGAAGGCCAAGGCGTCCTCTCCACCGGGGCGGCTGGCGGGCTCGTCGACGCGTGCGCCCACCACCACCGCCTTCAGGATGGACTGGAGGCGCTCCTCGGCCTGGTGGACTTCCGCAGGCACCGTCACGGGCGGTCCTCCACGTAGGCCAGGAGGCCCGTGGGGGTGTGGGAGACGGCGCGCACGCGCTGGCCGCGCGCCGCCAGCTCGGCGTGGAGCGCCTCCAGCAGGCCGTCGTGGGTGTTGGCCTCGACGGTGAACTCCGGCCCGGGGCGTGCCGCGCCCGAGGGGTAGGAGAGGACGAAGACTCTGACGACGCTCTGCACACGGGCCTCCCGCACCAGGTGGAGGCAAGGCGCGCGGTGGGAGGGGCGCCCTCGACGTGCGAGGGCGTTGGGGGCCGCGCGCCTCACCTCCAGCGAGGACAAAGGCTTCGAGCCCAATTTAGGGGACATCCGGTGCGCGCCTTTTTTCGCTCAGCGCCTTCGCATCAATGAGTTGCCTTCGTCGGAGGACAGAGCGCTATTGGCGACACCTGCGGCTGACGCGGGAGCCCGCGCGCCGGCCGAAGTGCATGCGTGGAAACGCCTACCGCTGCCGCGACTCACTGCGATGTCTGGGAGGGAATTCCGATGAATCCAAGCCAGGAGTGTGTGATGCGCGAAGTAGACACGCGGGGCGTCGCACCCGCCGGTGACGTTCCCGCCACGGCGGCTGAGGTGACGACGTGCCCATGTCCGTGCTCCGAGCGAGACGACGAGGCGCACCATCCGAACGGCTACCTCGTGATGGCCGAGGAGTACCCCGAGCACCCTGCTGCCCAGGCTGGCTACGAGGGCAGGAAGTTCTGCATCCACTGCGGCGCGTGGCGCGCTGACGACGATGACGCGCCCGAAGCGGACTGGACGCACTGACGCGCGTTGCGTCGGCGCGCTGCGCTGCGCGCACGAACCCAGCTCCTCATGACAGGAGCGGGTCGGTCGCGCCGTCCATGGTGAACACGTTGAAGCCCCTCTTCAACGCGGAGGAGACACCATGGACACCTACCGTGTCGCGAGACTGCCCGCGCGCCTGTGTGGTTTTGCGCTGCCGGACACGAGCAAGTCACCCGAGAGCTATGTCGAGGCAGGCGACTATCTCGTGCTCGAGGAGCGGCTTCGCCATCCCACGCCCGACACTGACTACGCCCGGCTGGTGGTGCCGCAGTTGAGCGGGCTCGACACCTGGATATGCACGCGCTGGCAAAGCCAGCGTTACGCGACACTCGTCACCCAGGAGCGCGCTCCTGCCATGGCCCGGCTGTCGTTCGACGGAGAGCCGCTGGCCATCTCGGAACAGCGACTCTCCACGCTCCTGGGGGCATTCCACGCCTACAGGTACGACGTGAGCCGGGAGTACTACCCATGGGTGCTCTCGGGCGTCCGAGTCCCGCTGGCCTTCTTCGCGCGTGGCCTTATCCCCACCACCACGTGGGAGGTGCTCCGAGACTACCTACTCACCATCGGCAAGGACGAGGCCCTTGGCGGTATGGCGTAGACGCGTGGGTTGTTGCAGCTTCTGAGATGGAGGCTCCCAGTCCGTTCGGAATGGAGTTGTCCCTCATTTACCAGGAAGCGAGAAAGAGAGGATGCTGGTTAGTATTGGTGTTGCGATTGCGACTGTGTCGCGAAAGATGTCCGCTGGATTGGCATCTAGTCCGTATTGCGTGGATAGCTCTTGGTGGTGCGCAAGCCATGCTTTGGTATCGAGTCCTCCAAGCATGGAGAGTCCGAAGTCTCGACAGCTTTCACCTACTCTCTGGATGTGGGCGTACGCAGGGATAAAGCAGAGCGCGAGGATGAAAGCGAAATATCCGCCATGGGCGAGAACGAGTTCGTGAGGGAATGTCTTGGTAGCGTTGGCGTCGGTGTCAATAATCCACGCCCGTAGCGCTCCGGTCGAGAGTGTTGCCGCGCCAACCTGGAGCGACATGAGCCACAGGAGATTTCGCAGGCGCGCTCGTGCGACATTGAGGCGAAAGACATTCTCTAGGGCAGGGGCTCCAGCTACGCGACGTATGCCAAGCGCTGTACTCCACATCGTAAATACCGCAAGAATGGACGGAGCCGAGAATGACGCGGCGAGAACGATGATGATGAAGTCGTGCTGGGCGCCCAAGGGGGCCTGCCACTTCCGTTTGAATAGACTAGGCGCGACACCTGTGGCCAGGAGGAGGAGGCATATTACGCAGACCGAGATGGCGAGCGCGTAGGGCCATTCCCGGAGGCGATTCTCCTGATGGGTTTGGGAAAGCATCCCAGTGACCATTGCGAAGGAGAAGCCAGCGATTGCTCCCTGGGTGCCAATTAATACAATCCAGACGAGCAGTTTGGGTGATGCATTATATGCGTCCGTGGCTGTGTCTGCAAGGGCGATGAGGAACATTGACGTCGTGGCCCCTGCTGCGGCGCAGACGAATGCAGCAAGGGTTAATGTGCGATGATCTGTCATATTTCAATTGGGCAATGTCTAGTTCGGGGGGCTGCTTCCGCGCCGAGGCATTCGGAGTAGATGAGTATATCGTAGCGAGTGAGTCGGTTGCCGTCTGTGCGTGCGTGTGTGTGGTTGGTGGACATTGTCCTCGTGGGCTCGGACGATGCCCGGCAGTGTCCTCCGCCGCTCCCCCTCGCCCCAGCCTCCGCGAAGACATCGCCCGCAACGGGGAGATGCTCGAGGCCATCGGCGCGCGCTTGCGACGTTGCCGTCACGACGGTAGGCATGACGACGTGCCCGTGCTCGGAGCGAGAGGATAAGCCACATCATCCAAGCGACTACCTTGTGATGGCCGAGGAGTACCCCGAGCACACCTCCGCCCAGGTCGGGTATGAGGGATGGGTGTTCTGCGTCCACTGCGGCGCGTGGCGCGCCGACGCCGATGATGTGCCCGACGCGGACTGGATGCCCTGACGCGCGTTGAGTCCGCGCGGAGAGCTGGCCGCACGAACCCCGCTCCTCATGGCAGGACCGGCTCCGCCTCACCGTCCATGGCGAACACGTTGAAGCCGCTCTTCAACGTGGAGGAGACACCATGGACACCTACCGTGTCGCGCGGTTGCCCGCGCGCCTGCGTGGCTTCGCGCTGCCGGACACGAGCACGCAGCCCGGAGGCTACGTCGAAGCGGGCGACTTCATCGTCCTCGAGGAGAAGGTCCGTCACCCCACGCCCGACACCGACTACGCCCGGCTGCTGGTGCCGACGCCGGGCGCGCTCGACACCTGGGTGTGCACACGATGGCGCACGCAGCGCTACGCGACGCTCGTCTCCCAGGCGCGCGCGCCTGCCATGGCCCGGCTGTCGTTCGAGAGCGAGCTGCTGGCCGTCCCGGAGGAGCGTCTCTTCGCGCTCCTGGGCGCGTTCCACGGCTACAGGTACGACGTGAGCCGGGCGTACTACCCATGGGCACTCCCGGGCGTCCGTATTCAGCTCGCGCCGCCCCGGCTGAACAACTGCTGCACCTTAGTCGAGGGCTTGTTGGTGAAGGCATTCTCCGAGGCGCACGGCGCGGCCTTCTCGTGGGACATGCGCCGCCACCGGCAGATGATGATCGCCTCCACCCAGGACTACTTCTCCCCAGTGACGGCAGCCGTCGAGTCCGGCATGGCCCTGCAGGCGCCGTCGGCGGACGTGCCGCCCCACCCCTGGACACTCATCCAGGGGTGGCGCAGCCAATGGGGCTCGGGGCACACCTTCCTCGCCGTGGACTACCACGCTGAGACGGACAAGGCGTTGGTGCTGGAGTCCAACGCTGGTTTCGGGCTCGACGGCGTCGGCTACCGTGGCCTCGGCAACCTGCGGGACGTCGGCCTCCAGCCGCCTGAGCAGTGGTGGATGCGGAGCGAGGTGTGGACGTGGCGCCGCATCTGCTCGACGTACCCCTTCCGGCGCCAAGCGTGGCTGAAGGTCAATGCCTGAAGTCCTCTGGCACGCCGAATTCGCGTAGGGGCGTCTCTTGTGGCGCATGCCTCACATACATGGAAGGGCTGGTGAACCCCGCTGTGTGCGCGTATGCGTGTAAGAACCCTGGAAGGTCTCGGCGTGCCATTCATGGTGCCGTGTGGGGCGCTTGGGTAGATTTGGATACCTCTAGAATGGCTGACTGGAGCAGTCGACTGTCTAGGGACTCTGGGCCTTGCGCGTTTGGGCTACCCATAGTCAGCTTGCCCTACACCGAAGGTTTGCATTCGGGTGCGTTCGGAGACGGCATATGGCAAAAACACCGCCAAAGAGTGGTAACGCGTGGACCCCGTCGGATGTGAAGCAGCTTCGCGAGTTGGCGAAGGGAAACACTCCGACGGGGCTCATTGCGCACAAGACTGGGCGGAGCGAGGCTGCAGTTCGTAGCAAGGCGAGCGAAGAGGGAGTCTCGCTGAAGCCTACTAATCAGTCGCCATACAACCGTAAGAAATAGTCGCCGAGTCCAGGCTTCCTCGGCTGGCCACGTTCTTCCATAAGGAGCATGGCCAGCCTCGAAGCATGGTTGAGCTGCCTGTCATCGCTGGATGCCCATCCAGGAATGGCAAGGTCCGCAGTGCTCTGGGTACACCTTCCTCGCCGTGGACCACCACGCTGAGACGGACAAGGTGCTGGTGCTGGAGTCCAATGCCGTCGTCGGGCTCGACGGCGTCGGCTACCGTGGCCTCGGCAGCCTGCGGGACGTCGGCCTCCAGCCGCCTGCGCAGCTTCTCCTCCGGCGTCGACTTCTTCGGGCCAGCGGGCTTCTTCTCCTCGGGCCGCAGCATCATCGCCGCTACCCTACGCATCTCGCACAACCACTGCGAAAACATCGGCTGGGAGCCCCTCCACCTTACGTGCAAGCGCAGCCGCGCTCACCGCCCCTGGTCTCACTATCCGCTTCACCATCTCAGCATTGAATGCATCCGTGTACGACACGGCTACCTACCTACACTCGCCCCGTGGGGTGGTCAGCTCGGCCAGTCAGCCGAGGCGACAACTTCCCAGACACAGGGGGCTCCGGGCACGCCTCGTGGTCGACCCGCGGGTTCTCCATGAGGTGAGTCTCTTGGAACCCGTCGGTCCGGCAGCGATCCATCTTGCTCAAAGCCGAAGGACGGGGCTCTCCAAAGTGGCACGCAGTATATTCCGATTCCATTGGCGCCGGAGCGCTATGTCCATCTGTGATTCAATCGCTGGTGCCATGGATCTGGAGGCTGTGCCGAAAACTCGAGGCGAAGCACCTAGACGACGCGGCAATAAACAGGAGCCGAAATGGTGACAGCTTCAAGCAGGCAGGCATTCATTGGAGTGCTCGTTGCGCTACTGGCAACATTCAGCAGGGCTGACACGAAAGAGTGTTGGGGCTTCGCATTCACCAACGACAATAAGCCGCCGCCTGGCTACGAGCACGACCACGATTGCGTAAGCGTAGACGAACCCTCCGATCCGCACACGTGGAATGATAATCAATTCTGTGCGCCAAAGGGCATTGGTCTGCAGTGGTCGAATAGTGGCCCAATTAAAGGCATGAAGTGCACCCAGATCAAGGAAGACGCGGAGCCCGGAGAGCACACATGGTTTGACAATTTTATCTGTATTGATCGCGATGCCCAATGGGACTTTGAGTGGTCAATGACGGGGCCGATTGAGAACAAAGGCTACAGGTGTGTCGGATGGAACGAGCCGGCAGACCCACACGCATGGAGCGATAACTACTTGTGCGCGAGGCCGCATCGGCCGACTGGAACGACCACCCAGCAACTGCCGCTTAAGGGAGGGACGACAACATCCAGTCAGCCTGCTGTTGGTCGTATGGAATTCCACATGGATGGTTGGTCTAAGTATTGTACGGCGACCCTGGTTGCGCCGCGTATCGCACTGACCGCTGCACACTGTGTTGGCTATAAGTCGACCGCAATCGGAACATACGGCACTGTAGATTTTGGCGCTAGTGGCAAGCGCACCGTAGTTCAAGCAAGGCCATTTGGCTCTAATACTGGGAAATCGGATGTAGCCCTGGTCGTGCTCGACAAGGCATGCTCCAAAAAGATTACGCCAGTTCCAATCGGCACTGCAGTTCCTTCCGATGGTACTGAAATTAGCATCTTTGGTTTTGGCTGTGCATCGGAGTCCACTACGTGTGTGCGCGCCGGTGGCAACACGAAGCAGGTCGTGACCGCGACGATAGGCGAATCGGCAGTTCTGTGCCCCGGAGATAGCGGCGGACCGGTCCTTGTGGCCGGGAAGATAGTTGGTGTTAACTCGGCAAGGTGGTGGTTGGAGCAAGGGGACGTGTTTGGGAATCCAACCACTGCTAGTATTAAATATGCGATGGAGGTGTTGCCGAAGGATTTTCCGTGCGCGAGTTCCCATGGCTGCGCCGACGGCACGTCCTGGTGTAACCTCGGCGTCGGCCAATGCATGCCGGCAGGGCAGTGTCTGGAGTTGAAGCGCCAAGGCGATGATGCCTGTCTCCCTCCGAAGGTAAAATGCCTGTGTCCAGATCATGCTTCGACGTGCACGGACAAGTCAGTTAAGTGTGCGTCGCTGTGTCCGCCGCGTAAGATTCTGACGCCCAAGGATTAGTCTGATACTATTCAAGAGTAATTGGGGTTGGAGGGGACGAAGGATTCATCAATCCCCATTGGGGCGCGGCGCTGTACTGGCTCAAGAGCCTGGCGCCGCGTCGCACGGCGCTGGATAGCGGAAACGGGCGTGCTCAGCCAATCACCCGCACCCCAATCTCCCCGCTACCTCGTCGCTCCGGTACTCGCTCGCGCTGGCACGCAAGGACCACGGCCCAGAACTTGTCCGCGTGCCCGCGGTTGGCGCGCTCGGCGTCGAAGGACACCTTCCCCGAGGGCAGCACGCGGCGTTTGATGGAGTGAATCTGCCCGACAAGCTCACGCTCTCGTGGCAGGGTGACGTCCCTTCGCTGGAGCAGAATCTTGAAGTCGGTTGCCCAGCGCTCCTTGGACTCGTTCGTGAAGTTCTCCGCCACCACCTGCGGGAAGTCGCGGGCCAAATTCTCCGCGAGGTTCATGCCGATGCCGCTCTTATCGACGCTGAGGCGCGCCACGGGCAGGACGGAGAGGAGGCGGCGTAGGTGCGCCTCCTGCTCCGCGAAGGGGACGCCCTCGAAGCTGCGAAGCATGCGGCACGTGAATCGGCCCGCCACCTCCTCGAAGACGGCCAGCTCGGAGCGGTCTCGGGTTCGGCCCACGTCGAAGCCCGCGACCAGGCGCCCCTGGGGCACGGGCACGTCGGATGCGTCCTGGGCCAGCGGCAGCTCGTCGGTGGTGCACGGGAGGATGAGCTCGTAGGGGAGGAAGGAGTACGACTCGTCGACGTAAAAGGCATTCGAACTCCTGCTGGAAGTCCTCCTGCGGCAGGGAGTCGAACTGCTCGGTGAGGACGGGGCGCCCGAAGTGCGCGACGCGCTCCTCGGTGGACATGAAGGGGGCCTCCACCGAGGCACGCTTCACGTCCAGGCTGAAGAAGCGGCACAGCCACCAGGGCACCTGCTGGCGCGTGTGGTGCGGGTACTTGCGCAGCTCCTGCGAGGCGATTTCCCAGAAGATGCCGCGCCGGCCCAGTGGAGTGCTGCAGCCCGTGAGCTGCCCGTGCGAGCGGAGGATGAGCGCGGTGCTGCCCGTGTAGACCTCGCGGTCGTTCACGTAGTGGGCCAGCTCGTCGAGGTACGCGTCGCCCCGCTTCCCGCGCGGAGGCTTGGAGGGCACGGAGATGATGCGCGAGAGGCGCCGGCCCTTGGCGTTGGACTCGAAGGCCAGCTCCGTCTTCGCGTCGGTGACGAGCTTCTTCTGGAAGGCTGTCGGCAGCTCCTCGTACACCTGCCGGGCGATGAGCACCTTCTCGACGGCGTCGCTCAGGTTGTACGAGACGAACACCGCCGTGTGGCCGTCACGCAGGTGGCAGCGAGCGAGGGCCTCGAGGGCGAACAAGAAGGAGAACCCCACCTGGCGGCTCTTCGCGATCCACCGGAAGCGAGAGCGGTTGTCCAGCAGCGCCTGCTGGTACGGCTCCAACACCACTGGCTCGCTGTCGTAATGGCACAGGCCGGAAATGAATCCGGACTCGGTGGCCAGCCACTGGGTGAGGTCATCCTCGGTGCGTTTGACGATGCCGAGCGTCACGCTGCCCTCCCTGCATGTTCCGTTGCTTTCTCGCGGCACCAGAGCGTGCATGGCCACGTCCTCTTCACGACGGAGTTGCCATGTCTGCCTATGCCGCTGTCACCCGCCCACCTCGCACCCTCACGCAGAAAGAGGTGGTGCTCCTGCTGCGCGCCACGGGGGAGCACAAGGAGGGATTCAGGGACCACTGCCTCTACAGCCTCGCGCTGGCCTCGGGCCTGCGTGAGCACGAACTGGTGGCCCTCAACATCGGCGACATCTTCGACGAGCGCGGGCGCGCACGCCGGCACGTGATGCTGCACGTCTTCAAGGGCTGCCGCCGGCACCCGCGCCCCCAGGAGGTTGTCCTCTCGGACACGGTGCGCGCGAAGCTGGAGAAGCTGCTGCGGCTGAAGCGCTCGCAGGGGCACGACGTGGGGCCCCAGGCACCGCTCTTCCTGAGTCGCCTGGGACTGCGCCTGTCCACGCGGCAGGTGCGCCACGGCTTCGGAGTCTGGCAGCAGCGCGCGGGCCTGGAGAGGCACCTCAACTTCCACGCCGTGCGCCACACCGCGTGCACCGGGGTGTACCGGCGGACGAAGGACATCCGCCTCACCCAGCGCTTCGCGCGGCAGCGCAGCATCGACTCCACGGTCATCTACACGCACCCCTCGGACGACGAACTGGTGCGCGTGACGCAGGACCTGCCTTGCTGATGGGGCGTGCCGCCTCCGCGTCGAGCGCCTGCGAGAGGCCCTGGTTGGGCCGGGGTGCCGCGCGGAGGCGGTGAGGGGCGGCTGTGCGCGGGGCCCACGTGGGCTGCCCCATGCTCGGCCGGGGAAAGTGAACAGCGCGAGGTGTTCACTTACCGGGTGCAAATGAACGGGCGCGGGGTGTTCACTTTTTCGGGGCTGACCCTCTCGAAAAGGGCCCCAGGTACACGCCCCGGCGGCGCCACCCGCACGAAAGATCGCACCACCCCCCACCCTGGCGTCAAGGGTAGGCGGGGTAGGCGTGCTGGCGTCATCGGTAGGCATGGTTGCGCCCGGCCTGGGCAGGCGGTGAAGGTGACTGCGGAGGAGCTGGGCCGCGCGACGGGCGGCAGGTGGCCCCAACAAGCGGAAAGCGGCCATTGGCCTCGGCGCTTCGGCCCGTCAGGAGGCCTCGTAAGCGCGCGAAACAGTGTCGGGGCGGTGACGCCGAATGGCCGCCTTTACCCATTTTCGGCCATTCGGCTCGGCCCTGGTAACGGCACGCGCGCCCAGGTGCGCGCGGGGAGGAGGGCCGGTGCTTCGAGGGCAGCTCGGGGGCTCGTGGGGCTCACGAGGAAGACAAAGGCCTGCGACGCGAAGCGCGCGGGGACACGCGCGCACGAACGGGGCGCCACGCGGCGACAGGCGCGGTGCGCGGGGCCAACCGGGGCCGAGCGCCAGGTGGGCCACGTGGCGGCCAGCGGGGCGCAGCGGAGCAGGTCGCCCCGGGCCGGGGAAGTGAACGGCGCGCTGGCGTCCGGCCCGCTGGACGGAGTGTGCTTCCGGGCGCGAGTTCAGGCCCGAACTCGTACCGCGGCGCTCATGGACCTGGTGGCTGTCCGCCCTAACCTCGCGAAACTACGAAGGCTATGGGGCCAGGCGTGTGCTTCCGCGCGCCTGGTGGAGCTCCCGGGGGACTGTCACCAGGCCTGGCCTGGCCGGCGCGGCGAAAGTGAACGGCGAAACTGAACGCGAAAGTGCCCGCGTTCACTTATCGATGGGCACTTTCAGACGGGGTCAGCGGGGGCCGCGACGTCCGTTGGAGGAGTCACGAGGGCGTCGTCCTTGGGGCTTTCCGAGGAGGCCGTGTCGAGGTCTTCGCCATCGCTCGCTATCACCTCCGCGTCCACCTCGCCGCGCTCGGTGGGCGTCGTCTCGTGCGCAGCGCCTGGGCGTGCCGCGCCTGCAAACCCTCCAGCGAGAAGGTGGCGGGCAGACTCTGCCGCGAGTTGGTCCCCCCGGGCGGGAATCGAAGGTCCGCACGTGTTCGCCGTTTCCGGATGTGGCCCACCGTAGGCGCGCGGCAGGAGGCACGAAGAGGGCGTCGGCGACTGCCGCGCACTGTGTTGCCCAATCAAGTGCCTCAGCAGTAAGTCAGGCAGAGGTGCGAATTGCATTGGTGCGGATTGCAGAAGCCAGAATAGCAGCGCCCGTTGGGGCAGTTGGAGTCAAAGTTGCAGGCACGGCCATCGTAAACGCCCCCCGAGCACGTCTTGCCACAGTCTGCGTTATAATTGCACTCCTGACCAGCGTAAGAACCACCCGAGCACGTCTTGCCGCAATTGGAGTTAGTGCTACATGCTAGGCCAGCGTAAGAACCACCCGAGCACGTCTTGCCGCAATTGGAGTTAGTGCTACATGCTTGGCCAGCGTAAGAACCACCCGAGCAACGCTTGGCGCATGCTTGAGCAGACGCCTCGTCTGCTGCTCCTGTGGATTCCATCTGACTCCACGCTTCTTCTTGGACGTCTGCTTCCTCGTGTGTGACCGCCTCCAGCGAGTCCTCGCGCTGCACGGCCTCCGGCGAACCGCACGCAATCAGCGAGAGAATAAGGCAGGCGAAGGATAGGTGTTTCATGTGTGTGTCCGGGTTTGTGGTTGTTGTTTTGGCCGAGTGATTGTGCCGTGAAGTTGCGAGCTGGTCATGTTGCCCCTTGGGCGGGTGTTTTTTGGGAGTAATGAACAGAGCTACGAGGAGTGGGGTGGAGGTTTGTTTGGAATAGGACCTCTTCCATGCGGGCGTTCTAGTTTGGTTTCGGGACGGTTGAGAAGAAGGAGAAGCCACAACGGAGGTCGGCTAGGGCGACTCGTCTTTGGCGCTGGTTGACGTCGCGGTGTCGGGATGTTCCTCACCCGTCGATTTCGACACCTCCGTGTCTTCGTCGCTGCTCTCTGCTTCAGCGTCCACCTCGCCGCGCTCGGCGGGCGTCGTCTCCCGTGCGGCGCGCAGGGCCTGGGCGTGCCGGGCCTGCAAGCCCTCCAGCGAGAAGGTGGCGTGCAGCTCCTGGCGAGAGTCGGCGCCGCCCTGCACGAACTCCTTCAGGCGCACCATGGTGTTGAAGTCGGTGGGGTTGTCGACACGCACGCGCCCTTCCGCCAGCGCCTCCTCGAAGCCGAGGAGGTAGCCGTCAATCATCTTCAGGGCGTCGTCTTTGGAGACGGCGATGGCGTTGGCGCGCAGTTCAATCAGCTTCTGGTCCGCCTTGGTGGCGATGCGCGTCTTGGCCTCCTCGCGGCGGCGCAGGCAGTTGTGCTCCCTGGAGTAGTTGGCGACGAGGGAGGTGGCGACACCGAAGCGCTCGGCCAGCTCGCGGTACGAGGCGTAGCTCGTCATGGTGGAGCCGTCCGGCAGCGTCTTCACGTCGCCGAAGACGAGGGCGCGGTCCAGCTCCTGGCGTGGGAGGGCGGGCTCTTCGGACTTGCGTGGCCGCCCCGTCTTGCGTTTCGAGGCAGGGGGCGGAGCAGGTGGTTCCTCGGGTGACGCAGGTGGCTCCGAAGCCGGGTGGCCCGCGAGGAGGCGCTTTCGCCGGCCAAGGCAGTCGTGCTGCTGGGCATACTTGGCGACGGCGCTGTGGGCGACACCGAAGCGCTCGGCCAGCTCGCGGAAGGAGGGGAAGCGCCTCTTCACGCGGCCTCGCGTGGTGGGCACCTCCTCACCTTCGACGAGGAGCCTGTCCACTTCATCATGGGGAAGCCGGGGGCCTTCGGCCTTCGTGGGGCGCCCCAGCTTCTTGAGGGCCTTCTTCTTCGCCATGGCCGTCCCTCAGCAGCCTCCGGAGAGCTGGGCCACCGCGTCGCCAGCCTGGGCGCGCAGGCGCTGCATCAGCCGCGTGCGCTGGCGCTTCAGCCGCTGGTACGTCCTCTCGGCCTCGGCGGCGTCGCCTTCTCCGAGGCGGCTGACGTAGGCACGCAGCTTTTCGCGCCGGACGACGGTGGCCATGAGGACGTCGACGTCGCTGCGAGGCAGGGTGGCCCGGGCCAAGTGCACCAGCACGGCGTCCCGCTTCACGAAGCTGCGGCGGACGCTGGGCCGCCTTGGGTTTTCCACCTGCGTGGCTTGGCGGGAGTCTGGCAGCCACTCGGCGAGCTGCTCCTGCGTGTACGTCTCGTGCTGCTCCGCGCGCTCCTTGCGCAGGAAGCGGAACACCTCGCGCGCCGTCTGCTGGCGCAGGCGCACCGCCGTCCAGTCACCCCAGCGAGAGAGAGGGAAGCTGCGGGCGACGGAAAGGAAGGTGGTGAGGACGAGCTGGTCGAGGTCCTCCCTGGGCACCGCATTGCCTAGGATGCGGCGGCGCAGGCGATTCAACATGGGTGCGTAGGTGGTGGCGAGGGCAGCCGTCCACGCGGGGCTGGAGGAGGCCTGCATTTCGGCCAGCAGAGCCCGGGTGAGGGCCTCCCTCGCTGGGTAGGTGTCCTCGCGCGTGTCAGCCAAGGCGGCCAGCACGGACGTGAGGCACCGGTGGTGGGCAAGGGCCGGCTGGCGCAGACGCCCCGTCTCGAAGAGAGACTGGTGCCGAGGGGAGAGCGCCTCCACACGCAGCAGGCCCAGGAGGTGGCCGAAGAAGTCACTCACCGGGGCCGTGCCTCCCACCACTCGCGCACCAACTCCAGGAAGTCGTCCAGTTGCATGGCGACGAGGGGCGTCTGCCCGTCGTCCTTGCACACGGCGAGGGGCCAGCGGCCCGGCGGGCACGTCTCCACCGCCTGTCGCATGGCCTCCCGGACGTTGGTGCGCTGGTGGGCCTTCGACTCCACCCAGAAGCAGGGCACCTCGACGTCCGGTACCTCTTCACCACTGCGGTACTGGAGGCCGCGGCGCACGAGGGCTTCAGGCATCGCTTCGCGGAAGCGGTGGACGAGGGCTCTCTCGAAGTCTGCACCCTTGCGACGAGAGTGGGCGCCGCTCATGGCTGCACCTCACGCCAGATGAGGCCGTGCACAATCTTCGAGATGGTCGTCATGCTGACACCGAAACGATTCATAAGTGTCTTGAGTGAGGCTCCGTCTGCTCGTTGACGGCGAATGGTGCGCACTTTTTCTTCGTCGAGCGGGGAGAAGCTTCGTGGGCCGACGCGGCCTCTCACCCTCCCTTGCGACACGGCGTGGCGAAGGTTCTCTGCGGCGGTGACCCAGCGCAGGTTCTCCACGCGGTTGTCGGACGGGGTTGAGTTGATGTGATCGACCACCATGAGAGCGGGCCTGGCGCTGACGAATGCGGCGAGGACGAGTTGGTGGGTCCCTACATCCATGACACCAAACACTGGGTGCGTGAGCTTCACCAAGTGATAGCCGAGTTCTGTAAATGTGCCGCGAAGCAGTCTTGGAGTCGCTCGCCGGACCTCGGGCGCACCAGTCCGTCTCCAACTTCGGACGCGTCCGAGATTCGAGACTTCGTACCAACCATCGAAACCTGGAACGGGGCGCCACTCTTCGAGCGGCTGTTGTGGAGAGAGCGTGCTCACGAGACACCTCCCGACTCCTCCAGCAGCCGCTCCATGTGCCCGCCACGGGCCATGCGCACGGCAAGGCAGCGGGCCACCTCCAGCGCGCAGCGGGCGTCCGCCATGGCGCGGTGAGGTGTGGGGCGGTGGAGGCCGAAGCGCTTCGCCAAGGCGTTGAGGGAGAGGGACTCCACCTCGCCCGTGGCGAGCAGCGGCCACGCGAGGCTGGCGGTGTCGAGGCGGTGGTAGTCGACAGAGGGCAGGGTCAGCTCGGTGCGGCGGTAGCCCTCGACGAGGAAGCCCCAGTCGAAGCTGGTGTTGTGGCCGGCCACGAGGGTGCCCGCCAAGAGCGGCGTCACGGTGGCGAGAACCTCCTGCAGGGGCAGGGCGTCTCGCCACTCCTCGTCGGAGTAGCCGCACACGGCCAGGGCTTCGGGGTGGGCGTCGGCCAGCCGGGTGGGCTGCACGCGGGCCTCGTACTCCGCCAGCACCTTGAGGCTGCGGGCGTCGACGCGGAGGACGGCCACCTCCAGCACTTCGTGCCGGGAGGCGTCCAGCCCCGTCGTCTCCAAGTCGATGAAGGCGAGCGTCCGCAGGTGCGGCGGGAGGCCGGGGAAGATCGGCTGGTGGAGAGCGGAGACAGGGGTGGTGTCGGAAGCAGGGTGAGCGAGCAGCACTATGCGACCTCCTTGGCCCAGAAGCGGGGCGAGTGGTGTTTGGTGGCGAGGGAGTCCAGCTCGGCCTTCAGCAGCGCGACGCGCGCGGCGCCCAGGCGCTTGCCCGCGTCCTTCAGCAGCGCGTCGAGGGCCTTCTTCTCGACGCTGGCGAGGCGCTGCACCAACTCCTCACGAGGGATGCCGGTGGCCTGGGCCAGCACCGCAACGGTGGGCTCCAGCGGGTAATCGAGGCTGGTGGTGTTGAACATGCGGTAGCGCGTGCCGGCGAGGACGAGTTCGTCCTGCTCAGCAAGGTGGGCTCGGAGGACGCCCTCCAGCTCCGCCTTGCGCGCGCCGAGAATCTTCGCGAGCTGGGCGACTTCCTCACGCTCGCGAGCGACGGACTCCAAGTCGGACATGTCCCTGCAGACGACTTCACGCTGGCCCGTCAGCGCGCGGGCGTAGGTGGGGCAGTCGCGTCGGTGGTCGCAGTACGCGCAGTTGGGGTTGAGGCGGGCGGGGAAGTCCTCCGCCCTCTCCATCTGCTGGCCCAGCGTCTCGACGTAGGCGAGGGCGGCGTCCAACTGCTCTTCGGTGCGCGTCGTCTCCTGCAGCGCGCCGTGGCGAAGCATCCACATGGACAGGCGCACCTGCTTCGCCCAGGGCCACATGCGGCGCGCGGCGAGGGCGTAGAGGCTGAGCTGGAGGCTGGAGTCCAGCTCCTCGCGGGTGAAGAGCTGGTGGTTGGACTTGTAGTCCATGACGTGGACCGTCTCGCCGTCCACCCAGTCAACGCGGTCGATGAAGCCCAGGACGGTGAAGGGCCCCACCGGCAGGCGGAACTCCTTCTCGATGCCGAGGATGTCGCGGGAGTCCACGCGGCCTTGCTGGCGGACGAAGTCCTGGAGGATGCCGAGGCCCTGCTGGAAGAGGTCCAGGCCGGAGAGGCCCTCGGCAGTCCACGCTTCACGGTAGAGCTGGAGGGCGCGCTCCTCGGAGAGCGGGCCCACGTACTCGGTGTCGACGACTTCCTGGAGGAGTCGCTCGAGGACGGCGTGCAGTGCCTTGCCGAAGCGCAGGGGGACGCCGGGCTCGGCGGTGCGCTTGTCGAGGTAGTGGAGCCTGTAGGACAGCGGGCAGGCCTCGAAGCGGCTCAGCCGGCTGAACGAGAGGTGTTCGTTTCGCAGTCCGCTCATGGCGTGGGCCTCCGGGCCGATGCAGTGGCGTGTCGCGAGACAGTCATCACGCTCTTTCCGGGCGAGACATCAAGTTGAAGCGGGTACAGGGAGCGGCCCCATGCGTGTGTTTCACAGGCGAAAGCCACGCTCATGGCTCCCCCTCGTCCGCAGAGGCAGGCCGCTTTTCGAAGGACATGACGCGAGAGCCCGGGAAGGCAGACAGGACGCGCACCAGGGTGGCGGCGTGCTCGAGGGTGAGCTCCTTCCGTGCTTGGCCGGTGTAGGCCGGCACGAGCCACAACTCGCCGTAGGTCTCGGAGCGGAAGCACACCTCGGCGTTGAGGGCCTTGAAGCTGGCGATGTCCTCGTCGGTGATGCCGCGCAGGGCGGAGAGCGGGGCATCTGCTTCCGGTGCCTTCACATCGAGAGACGGAGCTGGCGGCGAGGGCTTGGAGGCGGGGGCCGGCGCGTGCTTCTTCGAGCCGGCTTCGGTCAGCGGATGGCCGAAGAGATCCACCGCAGGCGGAGCGGACTTCGCCGGGGGCACGGGGGCAGGGGGCGTGGCCACGTCCCGATGAGGCTGGGCCTGCCCATTCACCTTCAGCCACTCGGTGCAGGTGCCCACGCTGGCCAGCGTGCAGCCGCCGCCAGGCCGGTAGTGCAGGCAGCGCTTGCCCTCGTCGCGGACATACGCTTCGCACGTCACGCCGGACGGACGTTGCTGGGCGGGGGATGGCTGGAGGTGGTGTGTAAGGGCCATGCGCAGGAGTCGGCGGCGCGTGATTGCCGTTACACCCTAAAAGCACCCCATCCCTTCGATTTGGGACAAGAAATCATTTCACCCGATTTTATTTTTGGTTTTCCCGCGCGTATGCCATGCGGGCGTAAGGCATAGCAAAGGCCTTCGGCGCGATTTCGGGGACACCTGTATCGACGCTTTTTTGTTCGCGAGCTTCAAAAGCCAACGCGAAACTGAAGGGTGGCAGCCGTGGCAGGCGGGGTTCAAAGGACTGCCACGAAATTCCCCAGTGAAATCGCCGGAGTGGCGGAGGTGGCGGTGGTGGCAGTGTTTCCTGGGGTAATGCCGCTTAGGGAGAGTGTTCTCTTGACCCCCTATTGAATAGTGCCATTCAAATATGCGCGCGCCCGCTACGTAGGGGTATTTTTTGAAACACTGCCACCTCTGCCACTTCAAGATAAGATATTGAATTTATAGAAGAAGAGAGTGGCAGATAGGGCTGCCACCACCCGCCACCGACTGCCACTATTGAGACGTCAAGTGAAGTCGCTGCGGCTGGTTGTGAAGGCGCATGCGAGCGGGCACCTGTCGAGGGGGGAGCACGTCCATGCCATGGCCTGTGAATGCCCACAGGACGGCCGGAAACGGCCTCCAGGCTCGTGGAAGGGGTGGTGCCGCCCCCAGGGACTGGGGGTGACGTTTTCCGCGTCACCTGCGGCCTTCCAACGCCGTCGCTCCCCGGTGCGAGGTGCGCAGGATGCGACTGCTGCCGGGTGCGCTCCTGTGGAACGATGGGCGATGATACGGAGAGAGAAAATGTTTCACTCGGTGCACGTCCGGATGTGTGGACGGCTCAGTCCCTCTCGTGAAGGCGGAGCCCGAGTGGCAACGCCCAGGCATGAAAGTCGCAAGACGCGCGGTGCTGTGTCCCCGACTTCACGCCACCCGACTTTTGATGCCTCCGCTGTTGGAGCGTGTCGTGCGTCTTGCGTGAGGGCATGTCTCAGTGATGTATCGCCCCTGGGCTGTGAGGAAGTTGCTTGAATTTCAGAATTGAGAGGGTGTGCAGATTTGTTGTGATTGGCCTGGCTCTGCCGGTGGTGCCGACGGGTGGGGGCGTCGTTCGACCTGGGCTCGGCCTGCGTGGAGGTGGCATCCCCGTCTTCTTGGGGACACCACTTTCCCGTTGCCGGGCCCCCAGTCGGAAGGGCGCTCGTCCGTTACCGTAGCGGAGGTCTCGGAGGGGCTTGGACGCGCGTGTGGCGTCCTCTCTCTTCCTTCGATTGGCTCGCCGCAGCCTCGAGTCCCCCGCCAAAGGAGGGACACCGCGGAGGCGCTGGCGTCATTTCCTCCACCGGGGCTCGGCCTTCTCTACCCACTCACCTGGCTTTCTCTGTGCGCCGAGCGCAGGGCCGGGGCGGCATTCATCTGTGAGTCGTAGCTGGAATGCTCTTCATCAAGAGCTTGGCGTGGCCATCCGGACGGCTGAGGCGAGGCGCGCCTACCGCTTGGTGCGGCGCAACTGGGAGGCACTCTCCGACTTCGAGGAGCCGGAGGCCCTTGTTTCATTTCTCACGGCGCGCGAAGGCGACTCTCACGTCAAGGATGGGCTGCTCGCGGGCCTCGTCACGTTGGTGCAGATGGGAGCCTCGGCCCGCTTCTTCGTGGCCCTGTTGTGGCTGGGCCTGTGGCCGGGGTTGGACGGCGTGTATCACCGATGTCTCAGGCGAACGGGCCACCCGCCCGCGGAAGTGGTTTCCTCGATTGCCGCGTCCTTCATGAGTCTCGTGGCGCGCGTCAGCTTGGCCGGTGTCCAGCGCGTAGCTGGGACACTCGTGCGTGGGACGGAGCGCGACGTCCTCAAGGCCTGGCACAAGGAGCTGGTGGAGCAACGCCACCGCGCGCGCCTTCAGTTACTTGCGGACGCGGACGGCGGGGCGCTCTTGGTGCCGTGGCTCACCCCCTCTGCCTCTCGAGCCCGCTCCTTCAACGCCGAGGTGGAGGAGCTGCGTGCGTGGCTCCTCCCGCTGACGGGCGAGGACACCGACTTGGTGGTGTCCGTCCTTCTTCGCGAAGAGGACTATGTCGAGGTGGCAGCGAGCCGTGGGCTGTCGCCCGAAACGGCGCGCAAGCGCGTCCAGCGGGCCCTGGGGCGTCTGCGGAAAATGAAGAAAAAATGCCCAGAAAAGATTCCTTGTCCCAAATCGGCGGGTGGGGGTGCTTTTTAGAGTTTGTGGATTCCGAAACAGCCGAGAGGGCAGCGGGTGGGGACGACTGACGGGATGCGCGAATCGCGTGTCCCCGGCTCGCGCCACCTGGCTTTGAGGGAGTAGAGGGGCCGCCTCGCGCCCCAATCCAATCTTGCTTCGAGACGCCCTGTCCGTCCCGGCGGACAGCAACGCCACTGTATTGCCAACAACCTGGAAGGACTCAGTGAAAACAGCCGCGCGAAACAACTTCGAGCACGATGAAACATTCGTGCGCTTCGTCGCTCGCATTGACGGACACCGCCTCCGGGTGGTGAGCCGGGGTGACTCTGAGCCGAAAGCGGAGGTGCGCAGCGCGTGCCTCTGCTGCGAGTGCGACGAGGCCCAGGCCCATGACTACATCCGCCTGCCGGGACTCTTCCGCCGCTGGGAGATTCAGCACGTGGTGGACACCGATGCGGACTTCAACATCGAGGCGGCGGGCTCCACGGATGACGGCACTGAGCTGTTCTCGGTGTACCGGCGCGAGCGCCCCTCCCCCACTACGCACCGCCAGAAGGAGGAGTGAAGCACCATGGCCAGCAACATGTGGGAGCAGACGGCCGCGATGGCCAAGCAGCATGAGCAGCAGGGCGGCGCCTGGTTGAAGCTGGCGAACGACGGGGACATCGCCGTCGTCGTCTTCCTTGGGGAGCCGCACCCGCGCGAGGTGGTTTTCCTCGACAACAAGTTCGTCCCCTTCGACGAGAAGCTGAAGGCCCAGGGGCACAAGCCCTCGTTGCGCGTGGCCCTCAACGTCGCCGTCTACGGGACGCGCGAGGTGAAGGTGATGGAGCAGGCCTCCACCTTTTTCACCAACTTGCTCCAGGTGCGGGCGAAGTACGGCTTGGAGACGTGGGCCTTCGAGGTGAAGCGCCATGGTGCGGCGAAGGACCCCAAGACGACGTACTCCCTCCTGCCGGAGAAGCAGTTGTCCCCGGCGGAGGTGACGGACTTCCAGGCGCTGCGTCTGCATGACTTGCCGAAGCTATATGCGGCCGAGGCGGCAGCGGCGGCGAGCAGCACGTCGCCCGCAGCCACTTCCAGTCCGAAGGCGGGGGAGCCCGTCGACGTCAAGCTCGCTCAGGCAATGGCTACGGCGTTGAAGGCGCTGCCGCGTGAGGCGGTAGACAGGTTCCTCCAGAAGTTCGGCGTGCAGCGCATCCGGGACATCCCGGCGTCGAAGGGAGAGCTGGCGCGCGCCTTCGTCGACTCCCTCGTGGCCGAGTACTCCGCGGAGAGTGTAGCGGACGTGGACCCCTTCGGCCCGTGAGCGTGCCCCGCTGACGTCGGTTGCCGTAGCCCTTCGCGAAGGGGGCCCGCTGCGCGCCCCCGACGCGCTTCTCTGAGGACAACAAGAATGGTGGAAGACTTCTCCGAAATGCGCGGGGACGGGGGACGTGTTGTCTCTCGCACCCAGGACTCCAGCGTGGGGGCTGCGCCGTCTGCGCCTGCGCGCACCGCGGCCACGCCCACAGACAAGCAGACGCTGCGCGTGCGCGTGGACGCTGGGCTGAGGCTCGCGGCGGGCGACGTGCCGCCGAAGATGATGGAGGGCCTCTGCCAGGTTCTCGCCCTCCCCAACCCCGCCTATTGGAAGCTGGTACGGCTGCGCAAGCGCCCGGGGGCGGAGCCTCAGACGCTCTACTTCTTCCGCCAGCAGGAGCGGGAGCTGGTGCTGCCGCGCGGGGCCATTCACCTGTTGCGCCGGGCCGCGGACGAGGCGGGCCTGACGCTGTCCTTCGAGGACGCGCGGGTGCTGCCGCCCAAGCGCCTGGCGAAGCTGCCAGAGGTGCCGCTGCGCGACTACCAGGCCGCGGCCGTGGAGCGGCTGGCGAAGGCCACCCAGGGGACCGCGGTGCTCCCCTGTGGCGCTGGCAAGAGCGTCCTCGCCGTGGGGGCCATTGCCCGCCTGCGCACGCCGACGCTCATCCTCGTCCACACCTTGGACTTGGCGGAGCAGTGGCGAGAGCACATCCGCGAGCGCCTGGGCTTGGTGGCCGGCCTCGTGGGCGCCGGGGAAGAGGAGGTGCGGCCCGTCACCGTCGCCGTCGTCCAGTCCCTCTCTCGATGGGACGAGGCGAAGCTCGACGCCTTCCTCCATCACTTCGGTCTGCTCGTCCTCGACGAGGCCCACCACATTGCCGCCAGCGCCTTCCATCGAATCGTCGACCGTTGCCCGGCGCGCTACCGGCTGGGGCTGACGGCCACGCCCGAACGGGAGGACGGGCTGACGCCTCTCCTGCGCTTCTACCTGGGCGCGCCTCTGGCCGTGGTGAAGCACGAGGACCTCGTGGCTCGCGGGGTGTTGGTGGTGCCCGAGGTACGCGCCGTGGAGACGGCCTTCGACTACCCGTACTGCCGCGCTGCGGACTACGCGCCCATGCTGGAGGCGCTGGCGGAGAACAAGGCGCGCAATGACCTCGTCCTCGGCGCTGTGGCCAGCGAAGCGTGGGCGGGCCACCTGTGCCTTGTCCTCACGGGGCGTGTGGACCACTGCGAGCTGCTGGCGCAGCGACTATCGGCCATGGGCCTGTCGGCCGCGGCGTTGACGAGTGAGGTGCCGCGCGAGGTGCGCAAGGCACTCCTGGACCAGGCTCGCGCCGGGCGCGTCCGTGTCCTGGTGGCCACCAGCCTGGCGGATGAGGGGCTCGACTTGCCGCGCCTCTCTCGCGTCTTCCTGGCGTACCCCGGCCGTGCCCGTGGACGCACCGTCCAGCGCCTCGGACGCTTGATGCGCCCCCACCCGGAGAAGAAGAGCGCCGTCCTCATCGACTTCGTCGACGGGAAGGTGCCGCTCTTGCGGCGCCACCATGCGGAGCGCCGCCAGCAGTACGCCACGGTGCTGGGCGCAGCGGCCCACGCCGACGTGCATTGAACCACCACAGGGAGTGAGCACCTTCGATGACGACACCTTCTGACACCACTCCAAACCCCGACGCCATCCTCGCCACCTGGCGGTGGCTGGCGCACGCACAGCACGGCGTAAGCGAAGTCCGCGTCATCCGCCCAGGCGGCGGGGGCATCGTCGGCCTGGGCTTCTTCGACGACGAGGAAGCTTTCGTCGCGGCCTGCGCGGCGGCCAATGCCGATGGCAACGTGTACGTGGGCATTCAGCCGCGGCCTCGGCGCCTGCTGGAGCTCGCCCCCAACGTCCTGCGCCCCTTGCGGACTGGGGCGGGGAGCAAGGACATCGAGGTCGTGACGGCCACGGTGGTGGACCTCGACCCCGTGCGTCCCAAGGACACGGCCAGCACCGAGGACGAGCTCTCGCTGACGCTCCAGGTGGCGCAAGCCGCCGCGGCCTGGTGCGAAGCGCAGGGGCTTGTCCGCCCGCGGCTGATGATGAGCGGCAACGGGGCGCAGCTGTGGTTCGCCCTGCCGCCGCAGTCCCTGGCGGGCGAGGCTCAGGAGCGTGTGCAGGCGGGCCTGAAGGCCTTCGAGGCCGAGGTGCGCGCTCGCTTCCAGTCCGAGCGCGTGCACGTGGACTCCATCCACGACGTGGCGCGCATCATCAAGGTGGTGGGCACCGTTAGTCGGAAGGGGGCGGGGACTGCGGAGCGGCCTCACCGAGCAGCTCGGGCGCTGACCGGCTTCGAGCGCGTTGAGGACGGAGGCCTTCAGGCCCGCCTGCTGGAAGCGCCGGTGCAGCCGCCGGTGGCGAACCAGGCGCATCCAGCCCAGGTGGCGCTGCCGCTAGCGCCCTCCGCCTCGGCGCCGCAGGGGACGATGAAGGCCCGCCGGACGGAGACTGGGGAGTATGACTGGGCGCGCCCGGTGGAGATGTGTGGCCCGGTGCAGCGTCTGTGGGAGCAAGGCGCGGAGGACCGGAGCGTCGCCATCTTCAACATGGTGCGCTTCTTCGTGCACAAGGGGCTGGGCCTCGACGAAATCACGGAACTCGTCCTCGAGTACGACAGGCGCGGCTTGGGGAAGCTGAAGGGCCGGGACGGCGCCGGCTACATCCGCAAGGCCTACGAGAAGGTGGTGGCCACGGCCCGCGAGGATGGCGCCGTGGCGCCGCCCTGCCACTCCCTCCAGGGCATGGGCTACTGCCGCGTCAACCGCGAGCCGGACGTGCGCTGCGAGCTGTACGACGTCGTCTTCGACATCGAGGCGGCTGTGGAGCGCCTGGCCACGGTGCCGGCCCAGGACGTGGAGTACCGCCTCAAGCCCATCCTGGAGGCCATCGCCCACCGGCCACCGTCCGCGCAGGAGAAGTACCTGGGCCTGCTGGAGGTTCGCACCGGCCTGACCGCCCAGAAGCTCCGGCTGGCCATGGCCCGCGCCGTGCGTACCCAGGCCGCAGGAGAGGGCGCGGACACCAAGGGAGGAGGGAAGAGCAACAGCGGTGACGACACCATCGACGGCGAGGTGTACGAGGACGCGTACTGCTACTACACGGTGACGCAGCGGGGTGAGGCGAAGGCCATTTCCTCCTTCACCTTCACGCCGACGGCCCTCGTGGAAACCGAGGAGGGGGAGGTTTTCCTCGGGGATGTCCGCACGGACAAGGGAGCCGAGGTGGAAGGAGCGCGGCTGCCGCGGCGGGCCTTCAACTCGCGCAAGGAGCTGCTGCACCACCTGCCCTCCGTCCATACGCAGTGGACGGGCAGCGACAATAACGTGCAGGGCCTGCTGCGCGCGGTGGCGCGGCGAGCGGTGCCGAGGCTGCCGGGCACCACCACGCTGGGCGACTTCAAGCGGGGAGAGCACCACGTCTGGGTTGCGCCCGGGTGCACCATTGGGAGGGAGGGCTTCCTCTCGGCCTCCCCCGTGGCGTACCTGCCGAATGGTACGACGCTCGAATCGCGCATCCGCTACGAGGCCGCGGACGACGACACCTTCCATGACGTGGCGAGCACGGTTTTCGAGTACCTGCTCAAAATCAACACGCCTCAGGTGGTGCTGCCCATTCTGGGATGGTTCTTCGCCACGCCAATGAAGCCGCGCCTCATGGAGAAGGTGGGCTCCTTCCCGCTTCTCTTTCCTTACGGGACGCAAGGTAGTGGCAAGTCGAGCACGTGCACCGAAGTCTTCTGGCCCCTCTTCGGTGTGCCTTCCTCGGATGCCTTCAGCGTGACGGAGACGGAATTCGCCCTGGTGAAGTTGCTATCCGCCACGCGCTCAGTGCCGGTGGTGGTGGACGAGTACAAGCCCGGTGACATGCCGCTGCCCCGTCTCCACCTGGTGCACCGCTACATGCGGCGCCTCTACCGAGGAGAGACGGAGGAGCGGGGGCGCCCGGACTTGTCGGTGGTGAGTTACCGGCTGCAGGCGCCGCTGTGTATTTGCGGAGAGACACGTCCCACGGAGGCGGCCCTCGTGGAGCGCCTCCTGCCCGTCAACCCGGAGAAGGCGACGGTGCAGCGCCGCGACTGCCGGGCGGCCTTTCGTAAGCTGACGTCCGTCAACCTCGCCCTCTTCGCCCCTCGCTACATTCAATTCTGCCTGGGGCGGGACTTCGAGGCGGACTACCGCGTCGTCCGTGCCGTGGCGGAAGTCCTCCTTGAGAAGAGGGACGCGCCTCCGCGTGTAGCGGACAACGTGACGGCCATGCTGTTGGGCATCCACCTCTTCGAGGAGTTCGCCCGAGAGTGCGGTTATGCGTTGCCCGAGGACTTGGGGGCCCGCGAGGCCGTGGACGCGGTGCTGAAGGACGTCCTCGAGGAAGAGACGGGCGTCCGCAATGCCCTGGATGCCTTCATCCAGATGCTGGGTGTCATGGCAATCCAAGGCGAACTGAAGCACCGCGTCCACTATGCCTTCGACGAGGGGCGCCTGTGCCTCCACCTGGAATCCGCCTACGACGCCTACCGCGCGCACTGCAAGCGCATCGACTACCGAGGGGAGTTGGTGGACACGAAGGCACTGCGACGCCTCATTCACGAGAACCACCGCGCCGGAGAGTATGTCCTCTCGCCCAGTGAGCGCGTCTGCTTTGCCGGCAAGGCCCTGCGCCGGTGCGCCCTCGTGATTGATGTCTCAAAGGCCCCCTTCATCTCCGCGGAGGACTTCCCGCATGCTGAAGACGCAAGCCGCGGGTGGCGTTGGCGTGGCCATGACGAAGGCAGCGCCGAGGAGGTGGCTTCGTGACGGAGGTGGATGGGAAGCCCGGGCCTCCGGCAGATGCGACTGATGTGCCTCACCACCAGCTCCGGCGCCACGAGGCCGCGGTGGATGTCCTCGCCGATGCCCTCTGGGAGTTGTGGTTGCGTCGGCGGGCACAGCCGCAACGACAGCCGCCCGCATGGGGGGCGGAGGAGGGCGCGCATGGTTGAGCCGCGGACTCTCGACTTGTCTTCTTTTGGGGACAGAGCGTCCATGGCTTTCGCCCGAGGGCGTGCTGCCCCGGACGAAGGAGACACCACCATGGCGAAGAAGGGGATTGCGCGGGCCGCGCGCAAGGAGCTGGCGGACGTGCCACAGCAACTGGCCGCGCTGGCCAGCATGTCGGTGCCGGAGTTGGCGGAGAAGTACCTGGAGGTGTACGGCGAGCCCACGCGCAGCCGCAACCGGGACTACCTGAAGAAACGCCTGGCCTTCCGGATTCAGGAGCTGGCCGAAGGGGGGCTCTCCACGCGTGCCGTCGTACGCATCTCGGAGTTGGGCGACAAGCTGCCCGAGCGCTGGAGGATGCGGCAGGTGGAGGAGACGAAGTCCTCCGCTTCGCCTCCTCCAGCCGCTGCTGACGGGCGCGCAGCCGCTGTGGATGGGCGCGACGCGCGCCTGCCGCCGCCGGGCACGGTGCTGACGCGCGTCTTCAAGGGCACGCAGCACCGGGTGACGGTGCGCGAGGGCGGAATTGAGTACGAAGGCCAGCTTCACCGCAGCCTCTCCAGCGTGGCGAAGCTGATTACGGGCACGGCCTGGAACGGCTTCTCCTTCTTCAGACTCAAGGCCGGCAGCTCGAAGACGGTGACGCCATGAGCGGCCCCGCCTTCTTCCAGACGCACATGGGGCAGCGCTTCTACGAGGGGACGATGCCGCAGCTCGTCCGCGAGCTGACGCGCCTCAACAACAACCTGGAGCGGCTGGTGGCCGTCGCGGAGCAGCTCTCCGGGCCGAAGCAGTCTTCGAGCGTCGAATCAGTGCCGCCGCCGACGACAGAGGGGGCGGAGGGACCATGAGGAAGAGCAAGTCGCCGCCCTCGGACGCGAAGCGCTGCGCCGTCTACACGCGCAAGTCCACGGCGGCGGGCCTGGAGATGGAATTCAACTCGCTGGACGCCCAGCGCGAGTCCTGCGTCTCTTACGTGCAGCGCCAGCCCGGCTGGGTGTTGGTGGATGAGAGCTACGACGACGGCGGCTTCACCGGCGCGAACATGGAGCGGCCTGCCTTCCAGCGGCTGCTGCAGGACGTGGATGCGGGCCGGGTGGACGTGGTGGTGGTGTACAAGGTGGACCGCCTCTCCCGCAGCCTCCTCGACTTCGCGAAAGTCATGGAGCGCTTCAACGCGGCCGGTGCTTCATTCGTCTCGGTGACGCAGAACTTCTCCACCGCAGACGCGATGGGGCGGCTCACCCTCAACATGCTGATGTCCTTCGCCGAGTTTGAGCGGGAGATGATTTCCGAGCGCACGCGGGACAAGGTGGCCGCCGCGCGCCGCAAGGGGAAGTGGACGGGAGGGCGCGCGCCGCTGGGCTACGAGGTGAAGGACAAGCGCCTCGTGGTGAATGAGTACGAGGCGGTGGTAGTGCGGGAGGCCTTCGAGCTGTACCTCCAGCACCAGCAGGCCTCGGTGGTGTCGCGCCTCCTCAACGAGACGGGGCGCAAGACGAAGCGGTACGAGGCCCAGAGCGGTGCCACGCGCGCGGCTCGGAAATGGACGACGCAGGACGTGCTGCGCCTCTTGAGGAGTCCCCTGTACGCGGGCTTCGTGCCGTATGGCGACGAGACGCACCAAGGCGAGCACCCGGCCATCGTGGACAGGGCCATCTTCCATCAGGTGCAGGACATGCTGGAGGGCCGCAGCCCCGGTCTCCAGTACCACGGGCGCAACCCCGACTACGTGCTGCGGGGACTCTTGCGTTGTGGCCTGTGCGGCGAGGCGATGACACCCGGCTCGACGCGCAAGGGCACGCGCGAGTACCGCTACTACCGCTGCGTCACCCGGGACAAAAAGGGGAAGGAGGGGTGCCGGGCCTCTCCCATTCCGGCAGCCGCCTTGGAGGACTTCGTCGTCGCTCGGCTGCGGGAAGTCTCGGTAGGTGAGGGCTTTGCGGCACAGGTACACGCCCGCCTCACTGCGCGGCTGGAGGAGAAGCACAAGGCCCTGCGCGCCGAGCGCGCGCAGCTCCCGAAGGACCTGGCCAAGCGCGCCGGGGAGTCCGCGAAGTGGGTGGACTCCCTCTCGAAGCTGGAGGGCCCAGCCCGGCGCATCGTCGAGGAGAAGCTGACGGCTGCGGAAGAGGAGTCCGCCGGCATGAAGAAGCGGCTGGTGGAGGTGGAGCGCGCCCTGGATGCCATGGAGGGGGAGAAGCTGGAGGCGGCGTGGGTGGCCCGGGCCCTGGCGGACTTCGACGCGGTCTGGGACGCCCTCACGGCCGCCAACCGGGGGCGCCTGCTGCAGGCCCTCGTCGGCCGGGTCGTGGTGGACGAGGAGACGGATCGCGTGGATGTGCACCTAGCTCTGGCCGGTGAAACCGCGACGCCCGGGCGCAAGGAGGTGGCGGCGTGAGCGCGAGCCCCGAGACTTGGCCGGCGGAGGCCGGCCTCATCAGCGCGCAGTTCCACCGCGTGCGTCGGGCGAAGGTGGGCTTCCGAGAGGGGGCGCGACCCCCGCCGCTAGAGGTGGCGCGCCGGCCAGCGCACGCCGCGCGAATGCTGGCCCTGGCGCACCATGTGGAATCCGCCATTGAGCGGGGGCTGGTGGCGAGCGCGGCGGACGTCGCTGGCCAACTGGGCTTTACCCGGGCGCGCGTGACGCACCTGTTGGACTTGCAATTGCTGGCGCCGGACATCCAGGAGGAGGTGCTGTTCCTCGAGGCCGTGGATGGAGAGGAGCCCCTCAGCGAGAGAGGACTTCGGGCCATCGCTCACGCGGGGACGTGGGAAGCGCAGCGCGAGCGCTGGCGTGAGGTGAAGGCTTCATTCTGAGGCAGAAGTCCGAGTACCTGGACTCCTTGGTGTAGCGTCAGTGCAAGAGGCTGACTGTTGTCGTGTTGAAGAATACGCGGGCCAGCCAGCCCGCGAGGAAAGCGAGCGAGAGCACATGCAGAACGACATGATGAGTGCCATTCGGGCCGTGGTGGCGGAGGAAGTAGGGAAGACGATGGGCCGGCAGGTGGAGCTGCTGGAGAAGATCGCTCAGTTCCTGGGCATCGAGCCTAGCCCGGCTCCTGCGGCGTCCGCGCCGAAGCGCACACCCGTGCCTCCTCCCTCGTCGAAGCGCCCGCCCGCGCCCGCCACTGCCCCGAAGCGCCCGTCCTCGGTGCCCGTGCGGAAGTGGGTGAAGCCGGAGGCCGCGTCGAAGCCCACGCGGGCTGGGCCCGCGCCCCAGAAGAGCCGCGGACGTCCACGCGCAGCAGGACGCACAGCGACGGCCGCGGCCCCCAGCTCCAGTCCCGGCCCCGAGACGTCGGTCTCGTATGAGCTGGGACAAGAGGTGCGTTACAAGCAGGGGCGGGGCAGCTTCTCGGCGAAGGTGAAGTCCATCGACGCGAAGGCGAAGACGGTGACGGTGGAGCGCGTCTCCGACGGCAAGCAGGTGGTGCGCCCCTTCGACAAGGTGACGTCAGCCTGAAACTGGGCCGCGAAGCGCCCTCTCTGGAGGGCGCTCCTGCGGCAAGCAGTAGGAGTGCGAGAGCGCTGCCTCCGCTTGGCATGCCGCTGCGGAAGGCGCTCCGCATTCGTCGCTACGGTTCATCGGCCATCTCGTCGAGTTGCCCCTGGGCGAGGGCGCGGTAGTGGGGCACGACTTCAACGGCGAGCACGTCCCGCATTTCTTGGCGGGCGCTGTCGAAGTCCCCTTCTGCTCGTGCTGGTACGTCCGGCTCAACGCATCCATGAGCCTGTGGGAGCCTTCTCGGATACGCCGAGACGCCTCGCGCAAGAGGCCCAGCGCGCCCGACTTCGTGGCGAAAGCCTCCTCGGCTTCGTTTCGTGATGTCAGCTTCTACGTGAGGGCCAAGCGCTCTCCTGCGACGGGGGCAGTGGGCCAGTGAGCGAATCGGGCCCCAGTCAACGGTTTCACTCGTGAGCCCCGGCTTATCGGGGGGCATGGCTGGGGCCCTTCGTACCCAGGAGGGGGAGATGGTGCGTTGGCGGGCCAGAATCGGGGTGCTGCTGTCTAGCTGCGGGGGGCGTGGCTTCACAGAGGTGTGAGGTCATGTTACTTCGCAGGTGAAGTCAATTTGACCAATTTTCGATTGAGTGGGTAGCTCGGCTGCGAAGGGGCGTGTCCATGAGGCCGCGCCTCTTCCTTGAGGAGGAGTTACAGCCATGACGAAGCATCCGGACGAGGTGACGACGGAAGAGGGACCGACCCGCGTGCCAACCCTCCCGACACGTGCTGACGCGCACTTCCTCTTCGAGGTGGGAGGTGTGCGCTATGAGGTGGTGCGCGAGTTGGAGGTGCGGCCGAATCGCGAGAGGCTGCTGCGGGCTCAGCGGCGTGCCGCGGACGGCACGTTGTCGGGCCCCTGCCTGGTCCGCCAACTCGCCAGTCCTGCCTCGTACATGGCTCGCAAGCGGCTCGCGGAGGAAGTGGAGTTGGCCTTCTGCCTCGACCACCCCAACATCGCCCAAGTCTTCCATGTGGAAGTGGACGAGGTGGAGGACGTCCCCTACGTCATCATGCAGTACGTGGACGGCCCCTCGCTGGAGACACTGGTGTGTGCGGCGGTGGTGCGGGGCCAGCCCCTCTCGGAGGGCTTTGGTCTGTACGTGGGGACGGAGGTGGCGGACGCGCTGCACTACGCGCACACGCTGACGTCGGGGAAGGGCGTGCCCCTGGGCATCGTCCACCGGGACGTGAGCCCCCGGCACATTGCCTTGGGACGCCATGGGGAGGTGAAGGTGCTGGACTTCGGCTCCGCGTACTCACTGCTGGTGGGGCGGGAGGAGTCGCCGGAGAGTCTGCTGAGAGGCGACGTGGCGTACGCCAGTCCGGAGTACCTGCGCAAGGCGGGGCTGACGCCGCGCTCCGACGTCTTCAGCCTGGGCGTGCTGCTGGTGGAAGTCATGACAGGCAACCACCTCTTCGAGGTGCACGACGTCCCGCCCGTGCCGGCGAAGGAGAGCAGTCAGCGGACGGAGACGCCTCCCACGCTGCCGTTGCAGCAGATGCAGGCCCTCATGGAGACGTTCAGCCCGGAGGTTGTCGAGAAGGCGGTGGCCACCCTCTCGGACGACGTCAAAGCCGTGCTGCACAAGGCCCTGCGCCTCGACCCCGAGGAGCGCTTCGCGACGGCGGGGGGCATGCGCGATGCCCTGCGCGGCGTGGCCCTATCGCGGCCCACGGGGCCCTACGGGCGCGCGGAAGCCGCCAGAGAGGCAGCCCTTGTCGTGTCCGCGGGCGGGCAGATGCGCGACAAGGTGGAGTTCGGCGAGGGGGGCCTCTACCCGGAGGGGTTGGACGCGCACGAGTTGGTGGCCCTGAAGAAGGAGTAGGCCGTCGACGGTCTGCTTTCGCGTGGCTCGAAATGGCCAGCACCTCGCCACGCGGTGGAGCGCCTTCTGGCGAGGAAGAAGCGCCTGGAGGAGTGGCTCGCTGAGGTGAATGAAGCGCTTCGGGATTGCGGCGCGGCGTACCCGGGCCCCTCGGCCTGCCGGTGAGGGCGCCCGTCGGCGCCGAGGACTGCCCGGTCTGCTCGCGCTCGGGACGCCAACGCGTCGGCCGTATGCAACCTGGCGTTGGAGAGGAGGGCGCGCGAGCCGTTCGGCGGCGCCTCCTCCCCAGGGAGCTGCCTCAGCGAGCCAACTCGGTGGCGACGTGGACGAGGGCGTCCAACTTCCCTGCGTCGAGCTTCCGAGCGACGAAGATGAGCCGGCGCAAGGTGGCGTCGTCCTCCGGCCGAGCCCGAGCCTCGCTGTCGGTGGACTCGGTGAGGCCCAGCAGGTCCTCCGGGGAAACCATCAACGCGATGCACATGCGGTACAGCGTCGAGACGCTGGGCATCATGTGCCCGCGCTCCACGCGACTGTAGACGGCGGCGGCCAGCCCCACGCGCTCCGCGACTTGAACCTGCGTCAGGCTCATCTGCTCCCGGGCGAGGCGGGCGACGGAGCCTATTTGGGTTGCGAGTTCTTCATTCATAAGGTGCAGGTGAGTATACCTGAGTTGCTACGTGTCATGGCTGTGACGCTCCCTCAGCGCACACCAGAGAGGAGCTGAACGAGGGCGAGCGCCTGGCGCGTGTCCAACCGGTGCACGTGCCGTCGCAGGGCATCCTTGGTGGTGGCGGCGATATCCGGCGATAGGAGGGTGGGGTAACCCAGCAACTCGTTGGGCGTGGCGCCGAGGGCGGCGCACAGCCTGTACAGCGTCGCGATGCTGGGGAGCATGAGTCCTCTTTCAAGCCGGCTGTAGGCGTTGCGGGAGATGGCGACGACTTTGGCCACCTCCGCCTGCTTCATGCCTGCACGAAGGCGGGCCGCGCGCAGGGTGTCTCCGATGATGGCGGGTAAGGGTCGGAGGGAAGCCTTCGGAGGGACGGCGGCGTGGACGTCGGGAGGGAGATGCATTCGGCGAAACAATACTTAAAGGGAAGATGGACTTCACCTCTTAGGTATTAATGGTTGCCTCTTCCCTGTCCGGTGCTCACGTGTGGGAGAAGAGTCACGCGATTTCCCTGGGCTTCTGGTAGCGTGGGCCGGCGCCGGGGAGGGAGTGGCATGCGCGTGGCCGCAGTCCTGCTGTCCGACAGAGTCTCCAGGAGGACGTCGCCATGAGGGATGACGGCCCCCCGGCCGTGCTGTCCCCCGGGGACGTGGTGAAGGGCTACACGGTGGTGAGGCAATTGGATCGTGGTGGCTTCGGCACCGTGTACCTCGCGACGAATGACGGGCAGCCCTGCGCGCTGAAGCTGGTGGAGCGGCAGCGCGTGGAGGGGCGGGTGGAGAAGGAAGTCTCCATCCTCTTGCGCTTGAAGCACCCCAACGTGGTGGGACTTCGCGGCTTCTCCTACTGGCAGGCCGGGGAGCGCGACTTCGCCCTTATCGCCATGGAGTACGTGGAGGGGCGGAAGCTCGGGGTGTGGGTGAAGGAGGAGAACCCCTCGGCCCGGCAGGTGGCGAAGGTGACGCTCGACGTGGCGAGGGCGCTGGCTGCCTCGCACGGGGCGGGGGTGGTGCACCGGGACGTGAAGGACGCCAACGTCATGGTGCGCGCCGCGGACGGGCTGGCGGTGCTGGTGGACTACGGGATTGGGGATTACACGGGTGCCCCTGGCGTCACCCAGTCCATGCTACCGCCAGGGACGATGGAGTACCGGCCCCCCGAGGCCTGGCGCTTCATGAGGGAGCACCTGGGCCAGGCGGGCGCCCGCTACGTGTCGGCCCCTTCGGACGATATATGGGCCCTGGGCATTGTCCTCTACCGCCTCCTCGCGGCGAGGTGGCCCTTCGACTCCGGAACGGACGCGGACTACGTCGAGGGCGTTATGGGCAAGGTGCCCGTGCCTCCCCACCTCGCCAACCGCTTCGTCCCGGAGCAACTGGGCCTGTTGTGCATGCGGCTGCTGGAGAAGGAGCCTGCTGCGCGACCCAGTGCGGCAGTTGTCTGCGAGGCGCTGGAGGAGGTGTTGGCCGGGGCGGAAGGGGAGGCGTGGGACGTCCCCTTATGCGACACGTATGGCCCGCACTCGGCCACTACCGAGAACGAGGGCGGAGGCGAGGCGAAGCACCTCGCACGCAACAAGCTCGCCCGGTGGGTGAAAGTCCCATTGCGCCAGATGCGCCGTGGCAAGGCGCCCGGGCTGGAGCTGCCAGAGATTCCCGGCGAGGACTCGCCCGCGGAGTTGCTTCCCCATGCAGCTCCGGTGGCTGCTGCCTCACCGCCTGTCGAAGCGGAGCTGCTGGGCTCGGAACTGGAGGATGGGCTGGGCGTCGCAGAGGTTGCGGCGGAATCCGCGCTGGCGTCCCCCTTCGTAGAGGTGGGGCGGCGCTCGTTCCTCTCGCGACTCAGGATGGGGCGCGTGCTGGGCATGGGGCTGCTGGCCGTCGCCCTGGCAGCAGGGGCGCTTCTCTCGCAGCGGACGCCTCCGCCCCCGGGGGCTCAAGCTCCCTCCACCCCCGGCCAAGAAGTAGCGACATATACAAAGAAACCTCAAGCTACCCGAGCCGCAGCTCCCACCGGGCCGGAGGCAACACCTGCGGCCGTCGCTCCCCCCGCGACGCTTCCCGAGGTGACTGCCACCGTGACGACGACGAAGAGTGACTCCCCGACCTCCCCGCCGGTGCCTGCCAAGAAGGCCACGAGGAGCGTCAGCAGTGCCCTGGCGACGACGGCCCTCTGCGGCGCGCTGGCTTGTTCGGGCCCCCAGGTGCGCCCTGCTCCGGACCCTGAACCGTGCCCGGAAGGCGCTACCAAGGGCATGAAGATGCTGGGCATGGAGATTGGAGACGACGCGGGTGCGAGCTTCGTTCGGGGAGAAGAAAAGCTCGTGACGGTGAGGGACGGCACTGCACAGATCATCCTGGGCTCGGACAAGGCCACTCTGTCTGGGCGACTCATTATCGCCGACCGCGTCTATGTCCGACTGACTCGGGCGCGATTTCGTGGAGAGAGCTTCCCCGTGTGCCTGGAAGTGGTGGACTCCTCTCGGAAACGAGGAGCGAAGATCGAAGGTGGCGGAGGGGATACCGGTAAGGCTCGCGTGTACTCTGCGATTTTGGTCAAGGCAGTGAGTGAGTTTGAATGACCCGTTGCTGTTGGGCAGGCGCCCGTGAGTCGCCAGCGATGTTGCTGTTGGCGTGGTCCAGGAGAAACGTCGCGTGCATCATTCAGTGTCGGCCGTGCTGCTTTTCTTCCTCCTCGCAGGAGAGGGGGCGGCCCTAGCGCAGTCGCCCGCATCCACCGTGGGGCTGAGCGTTCGCCGAATCGAGCTGGCCTCGGATGATGCTCAGCCAGCACCTGAAGTAGCGGTGAGCCTAGGACTCTCGACGGTGTTCCTCTTTGACTCGGAGGCGAGCCGAGAGGGGCTGATGCTCGAGGGACGCGAGCGTTTCGCGATGGTGGATGCTGGGCTCAATACCTTGCGCCTGGTCCCTTCAGAGAAAATCTCGGCGGGAGAGCGGCTCAAGCTGACGGTGCGTTTCCAGGATGGAGCGGCCCCAGCGAGTGCGACGTTTGTCCTGGTCGCGCACCCTGCGCGGTCAGAAGCGCTCGTCGAGGTCTATCGGCGCAAGAGAAGCGTCGAGACGTACCAGGAGGAAGTCCGCCAAGCGCGCATTGAGGCTACGCAATGCCGAGAGGAGAATGAGCGCCTGCGTGCGGAGCGAAGTGCTCCTGATGGGTTGACGGGACTCATCTCGACGAAAGTCCTCAGCGGGCGAGGCGTTGATTTCCGCGACGTGACAATGGACGTAACCCAGGGGCCGGGAGGGGCAGCAGGCAAACAGCTTGTCCTTGCATACCGCACAGCTCGCAGGGTGGCTGTAGAGGTCACCCTCAAATATGTAGGAGACGCACAGCCCTGGACAGCAGTGGGGGCGACGCTCCGGAGCAAGACCAGCGACGAGCTGAAGGTACGCCAAGTGTGGCAGTCGGGCCCTGTCGCCCCGGGATCGGATACCCAGCGCGTAGTGGTAGAGGCTGAGGCTGCATCCGAGTCCCCTCAAGGAAGCTTCACGCTCAAGCTCTGGGATGCAGATATGCGCCGCACCGTCACCCTGGGCAACGTCACCTTCCCATAAGCCGGAGTGTGCGCGAGTGAATGCGCGACTCACTGATGGCTGCGGGCGCCCTGATGGCGACGCTCCTGCACCATCTTCAATCACTGCACCTCGATGTCGGTGTTGGTCTCGCGAGCTGCGCAGGGACTTCCTGCACCATATAAGGCACTCGCTGGCAGTCGTCGTGCGCGAGTAGCGGTCTGCGCTTCGTCGTGCAGCATGCCTGCCGGACGCTGTGGAGTGTCGCCACGGTCATTCCTATTCGCGCGGCTGGCGCCGTAGCGTGGTGTGGCACGTCTGTCTATCCCCCGGCGGGCCGGGTCGTATGTGACTTTTTCAGTGCAATGCCCCACCCGGTCCTGCGCCTTGTCGGACCGAACATGGAACCTCTGTCCTGAGCGCCCCTGCTGGGGCCTGCCACGGAGGGGTCGATGGGCATGCATTGGAGTTGGGCCGTCGTCTTGCTGCTGCTGTTGCCCGGGGCCGGAGGGGCGCAGGAAGCCATCACTCCAGAGGACTTCGACGCCACCGTGCGCAGGTTGGAGGAGGCCATCTCGGACAAGGCTTCTGGCGAGGAAGAAGAGGACGAGGCTCCGTCCGAGGAGGAGGCTTCTGCGCCCGCGGCGCCCGACTCGGCACCTCCGATGACGAACCTGCTGCGCATGGACGCGGCGACGTTGACGTTGCTGCCTAGGAGGGGCGCGGGCACCGAAGAAGGCTTCGTGCAGGTGGAGCCCATGGTGGCCTTGGGGAGGGGGGAGTCGTTCCGCCTCATTCTCGGGGCACCGGTACGGCTGCGGCTGTGGGGTGGAGGCGAGGGCGCGGGCCTCGTGAGGAAGGAGGACTGGGACACGCTGTCCGACTGGGGGCAGGTGGTTCGCCTCTTCATGGTGGGAGGGGATACGCCCAACTCGGCGTGGCTGGGGATGATGGAGGGCTACTCCCTGCTGTCCGGACACCTGGTGCGGCGCTACGGCAACCGCGTCAACCCCGACTACCACCCGGCCGGCGTCATCGCGACGGGGACATTGGGGCCGGTGTACGCAGAGGCCTTCGCCTCGGACGTGCTGAGCGCTCGCCTGGCGGGGGCGGAGGTAGCCCTGGACGTGCAACACGTCCTCTTCGGCCGGCCCCCTGTCCCGGGCTGCTACACGCTGGCGCTGTCGGCGGTGCATGACTGGGGGCGGATCGCCGGCACCGCGCGGCCCATGACGCTGGCGCACCTGGACGCCACCGCCGTGGTGTTGCGGCGAGGGAGCAAGGGGCAGAGGGTGGAGGCGCACCTGTTGGGCGGCTGGGGTGGACGCCCGGGCGAGGGCGGAGCCTGGGGCGCGGTGGTGGGCGTAGGCGTGGATGCGCTGACGTCGACGGTGGACTTACGGGCCCGCCTGGAGGGGCGCCTGCAGCGCGGAGGCTTCCGGCAGGGTGCCTTCGGCCCGGACTACGAGTTGGCGCGCTTCCAGGTGGCGGGCCCGGCCTCCGTGCCGCTGGTGGAGGCGTCCTTCCCGGAGGGGGCTTCCGCCTATGGGGAGGTGATTCTCAACTGGGACGCAGTGCGGCTGAGTGGCATGCGCCAGCGACACCTCTTCCTCTCCCTGGGCGTGGAGGCCTTCTCCTGGGGCCGGGTGGACGTGGACGGGCGGGTGGAGGCGCAGCTCTTCCACCGGGACTTGAGCCTGGGTGTCGGTGGGCTGGCGACGGCCATGGGCCAGTCGGGAGCGCGCTACGTCGTCTCGGGGGAGGCCCGATGGCGTTTCCTGGGAGGCAACCTCTACGCATTGGGGCAGGGTGGCACGCTGTTGTTTCCCATGCCGGAGGGGACGCTGCGGCCGGGGGCCTTCGCGGCCGTGGGGCTGGGGGTGGACAATGCGCGCTGAGCGACTGCTGCGCGGCGGAGCCGGCCTGGTGCTGGCCCTGGCACTCCTCACATCGGGGTGTGCCTCGCTGCCCTCTCGGGCGGGCCCTGGGGGCACCCTAGCTGTCGTCTCGGCCTCGACACCCATGACGGCCTTGGGGCGCGCTGCCGTCGCGAGTCTCCCCGAGGACGACGCCCACGAGGACTTCGACGACGAGCAGTCCGCAGCCGGACCGCTTCTGCACCGCCGCCGGGCCACGCCGTCTCCCCCGAATCCCGGCGGAGGCGAGACGGCACCCCTGCGAGTGGTGGGGGCCCTGGCAGGTGTGTGCGGGGACGTCCCCTCGGGGTGGCCGCACCTGGACTCGGAGGACGAGGTGCTGGCGCCCTTCCTGGCGTGCACCACGCCCGCAGCCTTCCTGGCCTTGCAGCGCCAGGCGGACATGCCCCGGCTGGTAGAGGCCCTCTCGGACTGGAACGCCGTCCGGCTGGGCGCCCTGGGCCCCTTGGAGACCCAGGGCGCCCGTGTCCTCCTCCAGAAACGCGCGGCCTTCCTCGCCACCGCCGTCGAGAAGCACGGCCTGGCCAAGGCGGAAGTCCTCGCCCTCTTCGTCCTGCACACCTCTCACGACGATGAGGTGCGACAGTTCTTGCGCCTGTTGGCCGAGGACAAGCTGCTCAAGCGCGCCCTGGGGGCCATGGAGGTGGTGCGCGAGGAGCTGAAGCAGCGAGGCATGGCCCTCACCGACTTCCCGGAGCGGGACTTCCGTGCTGGCGACATCGCGCGGGGACTGGGGAGGGCCGCGGATGACGTCAGGGCCTCCATTCCAGTTATCGGTGGGCTCCGGGGCGTGGAGGCGTCCTACCTGCCCGCGCAGCTCCCACCGCTCTACCAGGACGCGTACCAGGAGGTGGAGAACGCCCAATTCCTGGGGGCCTTCGCGCCCAGCAACGTGGCCCTGGCGTCCTTCGACCACCTCACCTTCGGGGTGCCGCTGGGCTTCTACCACCTGGTGGCGGGGACGGCGCAGGGCGGGGCGTCCCTCGCCAAGGGGGAGTACGAGGAGGCCACGCGGCAGTTGGCGCCCGCGGCCCTCATGGTGGGCTTGTACGCGGGAGGGAAGGGGGCGCGCGCGCTTCGTGAAGCTGGCGTCTCACGGCTGGAGCGCGCTCGCCTCCAGGCGGTGGTGTCCCGCGTGGAGTCGCTGAAGGCGGTGCTGGAGAGGTTGGAGGCGCGAGTCGGGGAGAGCGTCGTGGGGGAGTTGGCGCGCTACCTCCAGCAGGACCGGGACGCAGCCATTCTGGTGGCGGAGTGGGGCGAGGCAGGCGCGCTGGCGTTGTACGAGGCGCGAGGCAACGTCGCGCAGGCACAGGCCACATTGGCCGTGCGGTACCGCGAGCCCCCGAGTGGCGCATCTGTCGGCGGGGGCTCCGGGAGAAGGGGCGGTACAAGGCCCTCCGTGCTTCCCGAGATGGCAGGCCTGCCGGCTGAGGTGGCGGAGGCGAAGTTCAAGCAGTTGGAGGCGGAGTTCCCGGGAGAGCGCCTGTCGATGAACGTGGCAGAGCTGGAGAAGCACAGCGAGGCTCTGCGGAAGGCGGTTCCTGCCGAAGTGACTGCGGAGCCCCTCTGGGCCCACTACGTGGCGTACCTGGAGACGCGGGCTGCGGAACTCAAGCAGGGGATCGCGGAGAAGGGGCCCCTGAAGTGGGCTGGCTACCAGCTCGTTCGTGACAGGTACGCCCGGGGCCTGGCCTTCGAGCGGGAGATGGTCGCCATCCTAGAGGCGGACGCGGCCCTGCCGCGGGCGAAGAGGCGATGGCTCAAGGACTTCGACCGGCCCCGCATCGTGACGCATGTAGGGGTAGCGAAGGCGGACCTGCGCTTTGCGGACGTCCTCGTCATCGAGGATGGGCCTGCTGCTGGCGCGCTGCCCCGCGTGGAGACGTTCAGCTTCAAGAGCCGGGAGCTCAATCGCCTGGGGAGGAGTGAGCTGACGGCGCAGATGAGAGCAGATGCAGGCGACGCCTTGCTGTACTACGGAGAGACGGTGGACATTAGGCGGCCTGAATTGAAGCTCCGTGGTATGGCGGTAAAGGTCGAAAGGGTCCGCCTCGTCTATGAACGCAAGCTTGCGCCAAGCGATACGGACATGCTGACGAGTGCGGTGAGGAACGTCAAAGAGGACGTCAAGGGAGTGGAGGTCTTGTTTCAATGAAGCTGCTGACCCTTAAAGACCTAAACGTTGAAGATACGCTGAGGTTTTCGTTCGACGGGTCATTCAGCCATCATGATGCGTTAGAGCGTGAGTTGGAGCCCTTTCTTCAAGGGCTTGAGTCGCATGCGGGTGATTGGATGCCCGACATTGTAAAGGGCAGTCGGCAGCGTAGATATTCGCGTGATGCTGTCGTGATGGCTCTGAAAGAGCGCCAAGATCGGTACGGTTCGACAGTTGGCTTGTATCGCACGACTTTCCCGGCCGTCTCGTTGACGATTGATCTTGGGCTTGCGCTCACTCCTGCGAAAATACGCATCTGGCTTGATGTGCAGCCCGTGTCTTTCTTTTCGGAACAGGAGCGCTGCCAGGAGTTCGTAAAGGCAGTTCGCGGATGGGGTTCGATGTATCCAGTCCCCTATGCTGTGGCGCACAGTGCAGCGGACAGGCAGTTGGCTGATTTTCCTCGGTTTGGCCGCGATGACGAGACGTGCGAGAGGTCTGGGACCGACACGGTCTACGACGTATTCTGGCTGAACATCTTCGGTCCGAATCTGGTGGAATCCGTCGGCCGAGAGCGGATGCTCTCGACGCCCGCGTACCTCGTGGAGGAGCTTCCCAACGGCTCCGTCCTCCTGGTGCTACGGCCGACTGCTGCGGACTTCGCGAGCGACGAGGCGCGTGTGGCCCAGGCCCGTGCGCATGTCCACTTGCGGCCAGACCTCGACTTCGACACGGTGCTGCGCACGCTGAGAGAGCGCAGCGCCGCGCTCATCCCCGTCGAACTGCGCTTCCACCCTGACGTGGCGCCTTTCCTCTCGCGACTGCCGGACGAGTTCGCCATCAGCGAGCGGCAGCGGAAGATTGCCGAACTCAACGCTTTCCGGCCGCCGGTGCCGGAGGAGTGGCTACCAGTCGGCCTTCCCTCGGATGTGGAGAACCCAGAGCGCGTCCGCAGCTACTACGGCGACCTGGCCGAGAGCCTAGTAGCTGCGCTGCATACCAATGTGCCCAGCATCTTCGATGCGACGCCCGAGTCCCTCACGGACCTGGACTTCCACTTCTGGCGGGAGAACTTCCCGGAGCGGTATGAGCGGGATCTCATCGACGAGCACACGGCTCCGGCTCTCGGGGCCTTCCTGGGCGGCATGCTGGTGCGGCGGTTAGGAGGGACGTGGGTGCTGCGGCAGAAGATGGAAGAGTCCCAGGTGCGCGTGGGCAAGCGCGTCTGGCTGCCATTCCTCCGCGCGCGCCGGTACATGCAGTCGCGCGAATCGCTGTTGGCGTACTCGCTCACCCAGTTCTTCAAGGAGGCTGAGCGGTACCGGCCGTGATTGAGGCGCAGGCGCGCACGACTGCAGCGGTTGCTGGGTGGAACTGATCGCTACCGCCGCAGTCGTCGTGCCAGGGGTTTTGGCCGGCGGGGATGGGCCAAGTATGGCCCTAGACGGCCCCAGCGGTTGACAAGGTGCTGGTCGTGACGAGGTCCCCTTGGCCTTCGCACCTACACTGTGCCTGAAGTGAGCCCACGTCTGGCTTGCGGGATATGTACGCTCGACGAGGAATGCTCCGCTTCCTCAGCGCCCTTGCGCCGAGTACCTCTCCGGCGGTGTAGTCTTGGCAGTCCACCGCGCTACCTGGAGGCCTCCATGAACGCCGCTAGCCCACCCACCGTGAAGGTTGATGCCTGCGCCAATTGCGGCAAAGACAAGGAGGCCTACTACTTGCCGCAGGGGCAGACGATAGCTGTCTGGCCGTCCTTCACGGTTTCGGTGGCGGACCCAGCGACCGGGAAGGAGCGGGAGTACACACGCATCCTCTGCCCCTCCTGTGCGAAGACGCTGCCGCTGACGGAGGACAGGAAGCGCATGTTGGAAAAGCAGGTCGCTGCCCACTCGAAGGCCTGAGGGGATTCGCGCCCGCCACCTCCCAATCTCGGGATGGCGAAAGGGCGCGGTTGGGATCTGAATCAGCGCGTATTGGAGTCGGACGAGTATCCACCAAGAGGAGGTAGTTGTGAGGGAGAAGAACGAGGAGACCGCAGTGTTGTCCGCAGCCGAGGTACGCCAGGGACTCGCCACCATCCGGTCTGCGCTACCGGCCGCTTCCAAGGAAGCGGGTGCCGCCTTGTCCTCCATCGAGGCGTACATCGAAGCGCTGGAGGCGGACAGGGGTCGGCTCTTCAAGGCGCTCACGGAGGATCCGAACTGGTCGGAGGAGCCGGTCCATTACCATCCCCAGGCTTATGGGGGCCTGCGCCCGTCCGTGCCGCTCAACTCATTGACGCCACAGGAGCGCGACCGCGTTCGGCGGTGCCGCGACAGCCGCCTCTGGCTTCCGGCCCCTGCCGGCACCGTGCAGGATCCCTCGGGGGTCGTGTGGGTCTCTCCTCCCGTCAACCCGGCCAAGAATGTGTGACCCGCGAACAATCGGCAACTCTCCGACGGGGAGTGCTGGCTGCCTGCTGTCAAGGCGAAGGGGCGCCCAACACGGTGAAGGAGTAGGGCTGTTCACGGAATCGGCTAAGCTCGGCGGCTAACTGACGCCCGTGGTCTCCGGTTGGTCTACCGCGCGTCGGTGGGTGGGGAGCAATGCCGCAATCGTCGCTCGTTCTTGAACTGCAGTGCTTGGCGCAGTCGAACAAAACGGACCTCTCCGAACTGCTTCGGCATGCAAAGGTCGTCGCAGTGAAGCTGAAGCTCGATGATTTCAAGGAGTGGCTTGACCGTGAAATGGGGGGCTACCCTCGTGATGGGAAAGTGCCTGAGTACCGCATTCTATCCGCGCAACTCATGGCCAAGAACCCATACAACGGGTTGATACCAATTATGTTCAAGGCAGGCGACAAGCGCGCAACCCACTTCTCGAAGTCGCCCATTGTCCAGTCAGTTGGAGAACTAGAGCATCTGCTTCATGGGATGCAACAGGACGGACAACTTCAGATTCCTCTGTCTTCCAGTGAGATGGAGTGGCTGGTTGATGGCAACAGGGACCTGATGCACATGCCGCCGACCAGAATCGTGAGCCCAAGCGGCGTCGCGGGAATTCTTCATGCCGTGCGCGACACAATTCTCAACTGGGCGCTGGACCTAGAGCGCCGTGGCATTTTGGGCGAGGGGATGACGTTCACTCAGGACGAACGGCGGTCAGCGGCGAACATGACGATTCATAACTACGGGGCCTTCATTCACGGCGACAATGCCAACATGGCTTCCGCCGACGCATCACCGGGCGCGACGGTCACGACAGCCGCCGGAGGTGCTCAGGTCCACCAGCGGTTGAGGACGGTCATCGCAGCCGCGCAACAGCAGAACGAAGAGTTGGGCAGCGCGCTTCAAGCGTTGGCGGATGCCGTGGTGAAGAGCCGGGACCTACCGGATGAGAAGAAGAGCGAGGCCACCGAGCAGTTGTCCTTCGTCGCGCAGCAGTGCGCCCTCCCTGAAGACAAGCGGCAGCCTCGCAGCGTCCTCAAGCCGTTGCTCAGCGGTCTGAGAGAGACGCTCGGGCTTAGCGCCGACGTCCTTCAGGTCTGGGGTGTCTACGGCCCGACCATCCTCGCCGTCCTCGGCGTCGCCCTGTCGTGAACGCCGCTACCGTTGCCTCGTAGGCTTCGGCGGTTTGGGCCTCCACCACGGCCAGCGCGTCCCGGACACCGCCAGTTCCTTGGCCAGCCGTACTCCACCCAGGCTAGGTTCCGCGAAGTCCGTGAGGCGGGACTACCTTCCAGCCCGTGGCGTGCCCAGGGCGATGCCATCCATGGGGCGCCGAGGAGCTGCTGGCTGCCCGGGCCTTATGGACCAGGAGGCCCGGCGGTGCCTTCGAACGTGCCGCACTCCTCCTGCCCTGGACTCACTGGAGCCGTGTTGCTGCGGTGGCTGGCGGGATGATGGGGAGGCCGCACCAGAAGATGGAGGAGTCCAAGGTGCGCGGTGGCAGGCTCGTCATCCTGTCCTGCCGATGTGCCCACAGGCACATGCGGCTCTGCCAATCACTGCAGGATAGCTCCCGCTCGCGGTCGTGCGCGGAGGGGGAACTGCATCGATTCTGGGCAGGGAGGGACTCGTATACATGTGAAGATCGACCGCCAGGGGACGCAGAGTTTGTGGCGAGGCCGCTGCATTTTTAGGATGCTGGCTATCTCCCTAGAGCGCCAAGGTCCGAGAGTTATGGTTACTGACGAGCTTCGTAAGAGTGTTGGTTTGATGCTGAAGAAGCTGAAGCCACTTCCGGAGTGCTATGAGAAGGAGCGTCGCTTCACGAATTTCAAGGCGGATGACCAGTTTCCAGTTCCTGAACTTGTGCTCTTTGTTTTGCGGGATGTCCTTGGTCTGGAGGTACTTGGCCCTTGGGAGAAGACTCGATGGGGAGCTTCGTTTGAGTACGAGGGGGCTTATTTCGATGTGTCGCTTAGGAAGTTCGGATTCACGGTGACGACGCAGGTTGAGCATCCAGAGGGGTCGCCGTTGGTTAGAGAGGTTTTGGGAAAGATCGAGAAGTCGGTTCGGATTGTTGAGAAGTTTCTTGAGCCGTTCGTCCAGGAACAGGCGCGCGATGGCAGGGTGACAATTGCCAATAGGTTTCATCACTTCGAGCGGACATATCGATTCTTCCGCGAAAAAGCTGCTGAAATGTATGGACCGCCTGAACTGCTGCCGGCAGGCAATGGGCAAGGTGCTGAGAAAGGGGGGGCTATTGATTTTTTTGCTCCGTGGGCGAGGGCATCGGAGAGGGCAATGGAGGGAGGGCACTATGCGGAGGCTATGATGAATGCCTACTTCAGTAGAGCCGAGCATGTGTTGGTGCTTTCGTTGCCTTTCTTGGGCTTCGAACCAGGGAGCGGGCAGCTCATGGATTTTATTGCTGAGAAGTGGTCGAAGAAGGTTCGTCGCCTCTTTGAGTCTGGGGCGGATCCGGTTGCGAAGTCGCTCTACGAACGGATTAAGCACATTCGAGATGCCTTGCGAAACCCGTTGGCGCATGGAGGATTTGAGCCAGGTATTGGTTCTCTGTACTTTCATCTGCCAGGCGTGGGGGCTCTTCCTGCTCGGATGACTCGGCATGGTGATGGTTTTTCTTTTGTCTTTAATCCCATTGGGCATGCTTCGTTTTGGGAGATATGCGCGGCTCTTGATGAGTTTGATGAATATTTGCGCAAGAAGCTGGGTGGGGGCTGGCGTTGGGCCGAGGCGGGGCTCGATGTTGCTTATGACGAGCAAAGCCGTAGGGAGTATTTTGCTGCGGCGCAGTCCGTCGAGAAGCTTGAGCGTCTCATTGAACGGGCTTCGTTGAGGGGCGACTATCATAATAACTTTGAATATTGACGGACTGTTGAGGGTGGCATGGACAGCGTTCCGTCTTGTTTCGGAATAAGGCGCGCGCCAGACGCACGACATGAGTAAGGCACTCGAACAGTGGGTGCAGATGTCCAGTTGGAGGTCGCCGGGCGAGTGCGTGCGGAAGGAGTGCTCGCTGCGCGGGTGGTAGCCATAATCTAAGTGCCGCCAGCCGCATGAGGCTCTGTTCAGACGACAAGCTAGAAGTGCCAGGCGTCGGCTGCGGCGAAGCGGATGGCCACATGAAGCGCTCGGCGCAGTCGTTGCCTGCAGGGACTCCGGACGATGGACGGGGGAATGCGCCCCGGCGATGCCGCGATGCCGCACGAGTGGGAGGGACGCTGCCGAGTCTTGGGGCTCTCAGAGTCTCTCGGACAGGGCGCCGGCCGCCTTGCGAGGAAGGGCGAGTGCCCTCGCGAAGCGGTGGCAGAGCCGGCTGATCCGAGGCGGCTGAAGGCGCCTTCACTTCGAGTGTTTGTTTGGAGGGCCCTGCCAGCCTGGCGTTGCCCTCGCCGGGACCAGCAAAGCAGGTGAAAGACGCAACCAAAAACCAGAGAGAGACGCCCTCCCAGAAACCTCAGAGCGGAAAGAGCGGGTCTCCGGGGGAGTGTTGTTAACCACCGCCCCAAAAGTTAACAGCACCTGTTAACCACTCTCGGCCTCTCTCTCCCCAAAACGGGTGAAAGAGCGGTCCAGGGGGCCCACTCGGCGGCGGAGGAGAGGGGGCATCTCGCTCTGCGGGATAGAGCGCCGAGAGCGCCCTCTTCGTCACCGCGAGCCAGAATCCCTTGTGATTCAAGGGCTTAAGCACGAAGGCCCCGCGATATCATCGCGAGGCCCTTGTTAAACAAAAAGGGCCCTACCGGTTGGTAGGGCCCTTCAAGTAGCTCCCCGACGTGGACTCGAACCACGGACATGGTGATTAACAGTCACCCGCTCTACCAGCTGAGCTATCGGGGAATATGTCCCGTCGCGGCGGTGCGTTGCCGTGATGGATGCGACTTCTAGAGAACCGAGCCTGCCCTGTCAACTGTCCTGTTCGATCCGATCTCCCGGCTTATCTCGCAGCCCTGGTCCTCGCTCCAGGGGCTGAGCCCTGTCGTGTCCGAGGCGCTTGCCCGTGTCCTCTCGGGTGACCCTGCCGAGCGCGTCCTCGACCGGACCCTGCGCTCCCACCGCGCCCTGTCCCGCGAGGGGCGCCAGGCGCTGAAGGAGGCCGTCTTCAACGTGGGCCTCTGGCGCCGCCGCCTGGGGTTCCTCCTGGACTCGCCGGATCCGTCGCCCTCCCAGCTCCTCTTCGCGCTCCTGCATGGCCTCGTGGGCGTGCCCGCCTCGGATGCCGCGTCCTGGGCGGGGCTGAATGCTCCGGTGCCCTTGCGGACCGGAACGCCCCCGTCGCTGGCGCTCCGGGCCTCGCTGCCGGACTGGCTCGCGGACCACTTCGCCCGTGAGCTGGGGGCGGAGGCGGAGGACTTCTGCGCCCACCTCAACGTCCCGGGCCCCATCACGCTCCGGGTGAATCCGGCCCGCATCTCCCGTGAGGCCCTGGCCGCGCGCCTGGCCTCCGAGGGCGTCTCCACCCGCCCCGGCTCCTGGAGCCCGCTGGCCCTCCATGTCGACGGTCCGCGTCCGAACCTCTACGCCCTGCCTTCCCTCCAGGAGGGCCTGTTCGAGGTCCAGGACGAGGGCAGCCAGCTCCTCGGGCTCCTCGTGGAGGCCCGGCCGGGGGAGACCGTGCTCGACCTTTGCGCGGGGGCAGGGGGCAAGACGCTCCAACTGGGCGCCGCCATGAAGGACTCCGGCCGGCTGCTCGCCTACGACCCGGACGCGGAGCGGCTGGACCGGCTCCAGCAACGCGCCTCCCGGGCCGGGCTCACCCGCGTCCAGGTGCTCCGGGCGCCTCCGTCACCGGGCCTCGACGCCGACCGCGTCCTCGCGGATGCTCCCTGTTCCGAGCTGGGCTCGCTCCGCCGAGGCCCGGACCTCCGCTTCCGGCTCACCCCGGACTCGCTCTCCCGGTACACCGCCGTCCAGCGCGACATCCTGGCCCGCGCCGGGGACGTGGTGCGCCCCGGTGGCCGGGTCGTCTACGCGACCTGCACCGTCAACCGGGCGGAGAACCAGGACGTGGTCGCGGACTTCCTCCGCTCCCGCCCTGCCTTCCGGGCCGTCACTCCGGGCTCCGGATGGCTTCCGGACGTGTGCCTCCAGGACGGTTTCCTCTTCGTCACCCCGCACCGCCACGGCACGGACGGGTTCTTCGCCGCGGTGCTGGAACGAAGCGCGGAGGGGTAGGGCCGCTAGGCGCCAAACCTGTCCGACAGTCGGACAGGTTTCCTATGACGGCCGGGCGGACGAGCGCTCCACGGGGCCTCGTTCCTCCGTCCTGCGGTACTCAACGCTTCGGGCCCCGGGCTCCCTGAAACACCGTGGCGCCCCGGCACCGGGTGCTATGAAGCGCTGCGTGCGTTGGCTCAAGCCCCTTCCGCTCCGTCCCCGCGACACGGTGCAGGTCGTCGCCCCCGCGGGCCCCTTCGAACAGGCCCCCTACGAGGCAGGCCTGCGCATCCTCTCCGAGCGCTACTCCCCGGTGGTCCGGCCCGATATCGGTGCCTCGCACCGCTACCTCGCCGGGGATGACGTCCGCCGCCAGGAGGAGCTGTCGCATGCGTTCCTCGACCGCGCCTCCCGCGCCATCTTCTGCGCCCGGGGCGGCTATGGCAGCTCTCGCCTGTTGCCGGAGCTGCCCATCGACAAGGCCGGCCCCGTTGCCTTCACCGGCTTCTCCGACCTGACGTCCATCCACTGCGCGCTCCAGGCCCTGCACCGCGTCTCCATCCACGCGCCTGTCCTCACGCAGCTGGGCCGCCAGTCCACCCAGGTCCACGACTACCTCTTCCGCCTGCTCGAATCCGCGGAGGCCCCGCCGCCCCTCAACGGCAACGCCACCTACGTCCCCGGCACCGCCGAGGGCGTCCTCGTGGGCGGCAACCTGTCCGTGTTCTCCCGGCTCCTGGGCACGCCGTACATGCCGCCGCTCGACGGCGCCGTGCTCCTCCTGGAGGACGTCACCGAGCGCCCCTACCGCATCGACCGCATGTGGACCCATCTGCGGCTCGCCGGGGTCTTCTCTCGCGTGCGCGGCATCGTCCTGGGCGACTTCACCGCCTGCGAGGAGAAGGACGCGAACTACTCCAGCGCGGACGTGCTCCGGGAGCTGGCGCGCGACGCTAAGGTGCCCTGCGCCGCGGGCTTCCCCATCGGCCATGGCGCCATCAACTACCCCGTGGCCCTGGGCACCCACGTGCGCCTGGACGCGGACGCCGCGCGCCTCACCTTCCTCGAAGGCGCGGTGAGCCCCGGATGAGCCAGCACCCCATCGCCAACCTCCAGGCCGTGCTCGACGACGGCGTGGAGCTGGGCATCTTCCCCTCCGCCCAGGCCGTGGTGCTCCACAAGGGCATGCAGGTCTTCGGCGGTGTCGCTGGCAACGTGAAGGGCGAGACGAGATTCGACCTCGCGTCCCTCACCAAGGCCATGTCCACCACCGCGCTCTTCCTGCGCCTGTGGACCGAGGGCAAGGTGGGCCCGGACACGCTCGTGTCCCGCTACTTCCCCGGCTCGCCCGCGGGCGACGCGGGCGTCACCGTCGCGGACCTGCTCTACCACCGCTCCGGCCTGCCCGCCTTCGTCCCGTTCTTCGCGGACGCGCTCAAGGCCCACCCGGAGTTGCTCGACGCCGGCTGCCCTGCCTCCGTCCGCGCGCAGGTCCACGCGGATGTGCTCCATGCCGCCGCCGCCACGCCGCTCGACGCGCCCGTACGCACGAAGTCCGTCTACAGCGACGTGGGCTTCATCCTCCTGGGCGACATCCTCGCCCGCGCGGGTGGCGCCCCGCTGGACGTGCTCTTCCACCGCCACGTCGCGGAGCCGCTGGACCTGAAGGCCCGCTTCCACCGCCTCACCGACTTCCCCGCCGACGGCGCCACCGCGCCCACCGGCGCCATGCGCCCGCGCGAGCCCGCTCCCGGCCAGGAGTCGCTGTGGAAGGACGTGCCGTCGCAGCCGTCCCGCCCCGCGGAGGTGGATGACGACAACGCCTGGGTGCTGGACGGCGTCGCGGGACACGCGGGCCTCTTCGGCACCGCCGTGGACGTGGCCCGCTTCGGCCAGGCAGTGCTCGAAGGCGCCGCGGGCACGCATGCCGCGATTGCTCCGGGGCCCTTGTGGCACCGCGCGCTCGCCACCGACCCTTTGGTGGCGGGCAGCACCCGCTCCATGGGCTTCGACTCTCCGTCGAAGGGCCACTCCAGCGCGGGCCGCTTCATTGGCGACACGCCTCCGGGCGCGGTGGGCCACCTGGGCTTCACCGGCACCAGCCTCTGGGTGGACCTGAGGCGGTCGCTCGTCGTCGCGCTCATCACCAACCGCGTGGCCCAGGGCCGTCAGGACCTGCGCATCCGCGACTTCCGCCCCGCCTTCCACGAGCTCGTCGTGGAGGCGCTCGACCTTCACGTCCTCCCCTGAGGAAACCGCAGCATGGCTGACGACAACGGCAACGTCCTCGACTCACTCGACCCTCAGTCCGTGCGCCGCATCCACCTGGTGGGCGTTGCCGGCACCGGCATGGGTTCCTTCGCCGGCATGCTCAAGGCCGCCGGCTACGACGTCACCGGCAGCGACGAGAACGTCTACCCGCCCATGAGCGACATGCTCCGCACGTGGGGCATCCCCGTCAGCACGCCGTACGCGCCCGCCAACCTGGACTCGGCGAAGCCGGACCTGGTCATCATCGGCAACGTCATCCGCCGGGTGAACCCGGAGGCCACCGCCGTGCGCGAGCGGGGCCTCAAGCAGATGAGCTTCCCCGCCGCGCTGGGCACGCTCTTCCTGGATCGCTCGCACTCCGTCGTCGTCGCGGGCACGCACGGCAAGACGACGACGTCCTCGCTCATGGCCCACGTGCTGGTGGCCGCGGGCAAGGACCCGAGCTTCCTCGTGGGCGGCGTTACCCAGAACTACGCGGGCAACTACCGCGTGGGGAAGGGCCCGCACTTCGTCGTGGAAGGCGACGAGTACGACACCGCCTACTGGGACAAGGGCTCCAAGTTCCTCCACTACCGGCCGCGCACCGCCATCGTCACCAGCGTGGAGTTCGACCACGCGGACATCTTCCGCGACCTGCCCCACTACGAGGCCACGTTCGAGAAGTTCGTGCGCCTGGTGCCCAAGGACGGCCAGCTCGTGGTCTGCGCCGCGTACCCGAACGCCGTGCGCATCGCGCGCGGAGGCACCGCCCCCGTCAGCACCTACGTGGCCAAGGAGGGCGCGGACGCGGACTACACGCCGAAGAACGTCTCCTTCGGTCCCGAGGGCGCCCGCTTCAACGTCGTGGAGAAGGGCCAGGACCTGGGCACCGTGACGCTGCCCATGTCCGGCGCGCACAACGTGGAGAACGCGCTCGCGGTCATCGCCGCCGCGCGCGGCCTGGGCCTCACCTTCGCTGAAATCCAGCAGGGCCTGTCCACCTTCCAGGGCGTGAAGCGCCGGCAGGAGGTGCGCGCGGAGGTGGACGGCGTGCTCGTGGTGGACGACTTCGCGCACCACCCCACCGCCGTGCGCGAGACCATCGCCGCCATCCACCACCGCTACCCGGACCGGCGCCTGTGGGCCATCTTCGAGCCGCGCTCCAACACCAGCCGCCGCAACATCCACCAGGAGGACTACGCGCACGCCTTCCCCGGTGCCACGCGCGCCAGCCTCAAGGTGCCCGAGCGCCACGACAAGGTGCCCGAGGGCGAGGAACTCAACGTCCCCAAGCTCATCGAAGCGCTCAAGGGCCAGGGCATCGCCGCGGACGGCGCCACCGACGTGCAGACGCTGGTGGACCGCGTCGCTGCCGAGGCGAAGTCCGGCGACGTGCTGCTCGTCATGAGCAACGGCTCCTTCGGGGGCTTCATCGACAAGCTGCTCACCGCCCTGAAGACCCGGGCGGGGAAGGGGACCTGAGCCATGCGCCGCCCGTTCCTCCTCTCGCTGGGAGCCCTGGCGTTCGCGCTGGGCTGTGCCTCGTCGTCGCCTTCGTCACTGCCGCCGCTCACGGACCGCACGGGTGACGGGACGCGCTCCAGCAGCTCCGCCCTGGAGTCGTCGAACAAGGCCCCGGGCCAGCCGCTGATGTTTCAGGTGAAGCGCTACCCGGACAACAGCCCGTATGACTTGAAGAGCGACCGCGGGCAGGTCGTCCTGCTGGACGTGTGGGCCACGTGGTGTGAGCCCTGCAAGGACGCGCTGCCCATGTACGCGCAGCTCCAGAAGGAGTACGGCTCGCGCGGCTTCAAGGCCTACGCCCTCAACGTGGACGAGGACGTGCGCGCCATTCCCGCCTTCCTGGAGGAGGCGAAGGTGGAGGTGCCCATCCTCCTGGACGCCAACGCGCTGGTGTCCGAGCGCCTGCTGAAGGTGCGGTTGATGCCCACCACCTTCCTCATTGATCGCAAGGGCGTCATCCGGCACGTGCACGAGGGCTTCGCCGAGGAGTTCCTCCAGAAGTTCCAGACGGAAATCGAGCAGCTGCTCGCCGAGCCCGCCTCCTAGCGCGCACCCGAGGGAACCGCATCCATGGCCCACGAACCGGAGACGCCCGCCGCGCTGCGCCGCACCGCGGAGGAGGGCGCCCGCATGGCCGGCGGCATCCTCCGCGAGCGCTTCCCCCAGCACCGCACCATCGAGTTCAAGGGCGGCATCGACCTCGTCACGGACGCGGACCGCGCCTCCGAGGCCGCGCTGCTGGACTTCCTGCGCCAGCGCCATCCGCACCACGCCATCCTCGCGGAGGAGAGCGGGGCCACGCAGGGCACGGACACGTTCCGGTGGATCGTGGATCCGCTGGACGGCACCACCAACTACTCGCACCAGGTGCCGCACTTCTGCGTCAGCGTGGCGGTGGAGGGCCCGGAGGGCACCGTGGCGGGCGCTGTCTACGACCCCATGCGCGACGAGCTCTTCTCCGCCGCGAAGGGGGAGGGCGCCACGCTCAACGGCGTGCCCCTGAAGGCCAGCCCCACGGCCACGCTGGAGCGGGCGCTCCTGTGCACGGGCTTCCCCTACGACGTGCGTGAGCGCCCGGACCTGCCCGTGGGCCTCTTCAGCCAGCTCATCCTCCTGGCGCAGGGCATGCGCCGCACCGGCAGCGCCGCGCTGGACCTGGCGTACGTCGCGGCCGGCCGCTTCGACGGCTACTTCGAGTTCGGCCTCAAGCCCTGGGACATCGCCGCTGGCGGCCTGCTGGTGGCGGAGGCCGGCGGCGTCATCGTGCACATCGACGGGCGGCCCTTCGACGTGCTCAAGGGGGACGTGCTGGCGAGCGGCGCGAACCTGGCGCCCCAGCTCATGACCCAGGCGAAGCGCTTCCTGGATGAAATCGGCTGGACGCCGCGCGACTAGAAGAAGCTCTCCGGCACGAAGACGATGTCGCCGGCCTGGAGCAGGAAGTTGCGCTCGCGGCCCACGCCAATGTCCTCCACGGGCACGCGAATCTTGCGCTCCTGCCCGTCCACCACGCGCGTGACGAGCGTGTTGTTCTTCGCCGCCAGCTTGGTGAAGCCACCGGCCAGCGTAATCGCCTGGATGATGGACACCTCGCCGGTGACGGGGAAGGTGCCGGGCTTCTGCACTTCCCCGAAGACGAAGATCTTCTGCGAGTTGTACTCCCGCACCAGCACGGACACCTGCGGGCGGCGCAGGTAGCGCGCCAGACAGTCGCGCAGCGCGTCCGCCGCGGCGCTGGCGGTGAGGCCGGACAGCGACACCTTGCCGCACAGCGGATAGTCGATGGTGCCTTCCGGCGACACGCGCCAGGTGCCGGAGTGCTCGGGCTCCTGGAAGACGCGCACCTCCACCACGTCCCCGGGGCCCAGGTTGCCGCCGGACGTCGCCGCGGCCTGCGCGGCCGATGCGGGCGTGGGCGGAGGGGGCGGCGGGCGCGTGTCCGCGTGACACGCCGCCAACACCGCGAGGAGGACCGGCAGGACGAAGCGGGGCCGCGAGGGACGCATGGGCGCGGAAGGCCTCAGTAGGAGACGGACACCCGCGCGTAGCCTTCGTGGCGGGTGTAGTTGAGGCCAGCGGCGCCCAGCGAGGAGGAGCGGGTGCCCAGCATGTAGCCCACCGCGCCCACCAGCCACGGGCGGATTTGATACTCGGGCCCCAGGTCCAGCGTCACCAGCGTGTCGCCGCGGCTGCCCGCGAAGGAGAGGAAGTCCAGCGCGCCCGCGGCGTGCAGCGCGAGCCGGCTGCCCATGACGGAGCGTCCTTCCGCGTAGACGCGGTCGTCGCGGAAGGTGCCGTAGGCGGCCACCGGCTCGAAGGCGCGCAGGTAGCCGCCCTTCACCGTGAGCGACGGGCCCAGGAGGTACGTGCCCTCCACCTGGCCCACCACGGTGGCGCCGCCGCTCGAGCCCAGGTTCTGGGCCCAGCCGGCCTTCGCCGTCAGGGTGATCCGCGGGGATATCAGGCCGGACACGCCCGCCATGGCATGCAGGATGGCCGCGCTGGGCGTGGTGGTGTCGTTGAAGTAGCCCCGGTACTCCAGGCCCGTGTCCACCACCACCGCCGTCTTGGGCAGGAAGCGCCAGCGGCCCTCCGCGCCCAGGCGCAGGTTGCCGTAGTTGAACTGGCTGGCGGCGAGCGGATCACACGCGGCGTCGGTGCAGCCGATGGGCGTCATTCCGCCCAGGGGCTCGAAGAACTCCATCGCGTACGCCAGCGACGGGGTGACTTCCAGCGCGCCGCCGCCGGGCTTCCACTGCGCCTTCACGCGCGCCTCGTTGAAGAGGCTGAGGATGCCCGCGCCCAGCGCCGCCGTGCGCGTGCGGTCCGAGCGCGTCAGCTCGTCGCCCACCTCCACGGACAGCTCGCTCTCCTGGTTGAAGCGCAGCGCCAGGTCCGCCGCGCCCTCCAGGTGGGACGCCGCGCCGGAGCCCGCCGTAATCAGGCCCGTGTAGGCCACGTAGTCCAGGTTGCCGCGCAGCGCGATGGCCAGCTTGGGGGACGGCACGTCCAGCAGCAGCCCGGGGCGCACGTGCAGCGCCAGCTCCCCGGACAGGTCCGGGGATAGGGGGCCCGTGCCCGCCTCGCGGAAGTAGCCCACGCCGCTGTCCAGCCGCGTCTCCAGCTCCAGCGTCGGGTGCAGCCGCCCGTTGCCCACCTTCAGGCCATTGCCGCCCGGAGGACGACCGCCCACGAAGGCCTGTGCCGACGCCGTCAGCGGCAGGAGCGCCGCGAGCGCCAGGGCCCCGAGGGCCAGACGGAATGTCCCAGGCTGCTTCATGGTGTCAGAGGCGCTCCACGCGGTGAGACGGCGGGCATAGCACGCGGGTTCCCGCACCGGAACAAACGGTCCAGGGCCGGGACCGCGCGAGGTGGGAGCAAGCAGCCACTCAGTCCACGGGGCTCGCGGGCGGGG
>NZ_RAWC01000110.1:0-28442 GCF_003611685.1 Corallococcus sp. CA049B
GGCGGGGCGTCTGGCGGGCGCACGGGGAGGGGCGTCGCGGGCTTGATGACCGCTGGGGCGTTGGCGCGCGTCAGCCCCACGAGCTTCCCTGACTTGAACGCATCCGACAGGCGCTGCTTCATCACGGGGTCGGCCGGCCACGTCGCGGAGCCCGGGGTCGCCGCGCAGGCGGTGTACATCTCCCGGACGGCCTGCCGGTGCGTGCGCATCCACCCGTCCAGGCACATCTGCATCACGGCGGGAGCGACCCGGCGGCTCGCGTTCTTCGCCTCCGCGTCGTTCCACAGCACGACAACGTAGGTGGCCCCGCCGCCGGAAAGTACCCACTGCTTCGACATGGCTTCCCTTCAGGTGACGGGTGCCACGGATGCTAGCCAGTTGGCCTGGGGCGGACCAGGGGAGGGGAGACCCAGGCCTGGTCCTGGTTCTGACGCAGAGAGCGTTTGACGCGAGCGTCGAGGCTTGATCCTCTCCGCGGATGAGCACTCACCCCATCGACTTCGACCCCCAGCTGGCCGCCCTCCTGCCCGCACTGGAGGGGTATGTGCCCCGGAAGATGACGCTGGAGCAGCTGGAGCACTTCCGTGGCTTGAGCCGGGTGACCCGGGAGGACCTGATTGGAGACGCGGAGGTCCACTGCGTCGATTACAGCATCCCCGGTTATCAGGGCGCCGAGATCACGGTCTCCGTCATTGCCCGGCAGGGCCATTCGGTTCCGGGGCCGGCCGTCTATCACATCCATGGCGGCGGAATGGTGATGGGGACCCGCTTCGCGGGCGCGAAGCCACTCGTGGACTGGGCGCTCCGTCATGATGCGGTCTGCGTGACGGTGGAATACCGGCTGGCGCCCGAGCATCCGGCGCCGACCCTGGTGGAGGACTGTTACGCCGGGCTGGTCTGGATGGCGGCGAACGCCGACCGGCTGCGGTTTGATCCGAAGCAGCTCGTGATTTTTGGCGGGAGCGGCGGCGGCGGGCTCGCGGCGGGGACCACGCTCCTCGCGCGAGATCGGCAAGGCCCGAAGCTGCTGGGGCAGCTGCTGCAATGCCCGATGCTGGACGACCGCAATGAGACGGAGTCCGCCCGCCGGTTTGACGGCGTCGGGGTCTGGGACCGCGCCAGCAATCTGACGGCCTGGCGGGCGGTGCTGGGCGAGCGCTGTGGAGGCCCGGATGTGTCTCACTACTCCGCGCCCGCGCGCGCCACGGACCTGCGGGGGCTGCCGCCGACCTTCATCGACGTCGCGGCAGGAGAGACGTTCCGGGACGAAGCCGTCGCGTATGCGCGCGGCATCCTCGATGCGGGCGGCGAATGCGAGTTGCACGTCTGGGGCGGAGCCTTTCACGGCTTCTACGACATCGCCCCTCGGTCCGACGTGGCGCGCGCCTGCATTTCGACGCGCGACTCATGGCTGGGACGGATATTCGCCCGAGGCGCTTCGCCTGTCCCGTGACCGCGATCAGCAGGGCTGCGCCACGCCGGTCTCGTACGCCTCGCGGACGGGAGGTTCGCGTACCCCCTGGACTGCACGTAGGCCCCCACGTGCAGCCACTTGCTCGCGGACGCGATGGGAATCACCGTCGAGGCCGTGACGCCGCTGCCTTTCGTGAAGCCGAGAGCGGCCCGGACCCGTTGCCGATCTCCCCGTAGAAGTTCCCGATCGGCATGCAGCCCGCTGCGTTGTGGGCGTGTCGTCCGGGTGCCCACAGCCGGCACTGCCCAGGGCTCACACCGCGCCCGCCCAGATGAACTGCGTCGCTCCGCTTCGCTTCATGAGGTGATTCCTCCAGGAATGCCCTCATGAACACGAACCGCGCGCGGAAGTTGCGGTCAGGACCTGAAGCTCCACTGGGCCAAGTGCCGCAGGTCGCTCGCACATGACGTCGAGGATCCCCTGTTCGACGCGCTGTCGCGACTCGCGGAGTAGCGGGGCGTCACGGCCAGAAGCGGACGAGGCCTGGCTCCGGATACGTGCGCGCGAGCAGACAGCCATTCGGCTCGCGGATGAAGCCGGACACGGAGGTCAACCGGCTGTCCAGCCGGACGAGACCGTTGATGCCAAACCCCAGATCCACCACCCCCTGCCGGGTGAAGCGAACCACCGCCTCGCCTCCACCTCCTTCAACGCGGCCCACCGTGTAGGGCGTGCCCGCGTCATCGAAGAACAGCTCGCTGGCCGAGCCGACAGCGAGCAGGCGCGGCGGCATCGGGTAGGTGCTCCCGGTGGAGACGCGGGAGCCGTTCTCGTCGTACCACTGCACGGTGAGGTCGAAGTTGGGGGCGGACGCGAGGACGAGCGAGACGAACCGGCCGCGCCCGTCCGAGATGACGCCCCGATGGAGAGAGGAGTTGCTCACCATGCTCCATGAAGTCGCGCCGGTCGCGCCGTTCATGCCCACGAACCCCAGTCCGTGCCTGCCCGAGTCGCTGCTGTCGAAGAGCGTGACGGCGATGACGATGCCGCCGTCCTTCCGCTGGATGGCTTCGTTGAGCTGGTCGAAGCGCTGCTCACTCGCTGGGAGCGCGAACGTCACCCGTCCCTCCGTCCCGAACCCCGCGACGGGCCTGCCATCCGCCTCCCACCGCTGCGCCGCGTAGACGTCCGCTCCCTCCTGGGCCGCGTCGTAGTACGACAGGACCAGCGACACCCGGCCCGCCTCGTCCGCGAGGAGCTTCACGTTGGAGCGGGGATTGACGTTGAACCGCGCCGACGCGACGCCCTGGTCCCCGAAGCTCGTATCGAGCATGCCCGAGGCGAGAAGGCGCGAGACGAGGAGGGTGCAGGGGGGTGCGTTTTCGTAGTCGTGGCAGTCGGCGGCGGTGCCCGCCACGAGGCTGCCTCCCGTGGGCAGGGACTTGAACGCGAGCAACCGCGCCACCGCCGGACGCGGGTGCGTCACCGTCCCGAGCATCCCGAACGTCAGGTCCGGGACGCCGTCCGCATGGTGGCGCTCGAGCACGAAGCCATCACCCCTCGGGAAGGAGCCGGAAGCGATGGCGTGTGCCGTGAGCAGCTTGCCGTCCGGCTGCACGCCGACGAACCGCGACGCGTCGGTCCAGCCCAGGGGCACCACGGGGAAGGTGGGGTCCAGCGCGAAGGAGGGGCCCGCGACCAGCATCCGCAACGGACGCGAGGTGGACCGGCCCTCCGCCGTGGCCACCAACGTGGCGTCGAGGCGGGTCCCCGGCCCGACGCGCCCGGACACGCTCACGACCAGCGCCGCCGCGTTCGTGTCCGCGGACACCGACCGGTCGGCCACGAAGACCTCGGAGGGCAGGCCGCGAACGGCGAGGGTGACGGGGCCGGTGAAGCCCTCATGCCGCTCGACGCCCACACGCAGGACGGCGGAACCGTCGCTGCGCACGAGCAGCTCGGACGGCGCGCTCAGGTCGACAGGCAGGGGCAGGAGCACGTCCGGGCCGGCATCCGGAGCGCCGCCATCGGTAGCGCCGCCATCCGTGGCGCCGCCATCCGTGGCACCGCCATCCCCGGGGCCCGCATCGGGCGGCACGAAGATGGTCCCCGCATCGCAGGTGGCGCCGGCACAGGAGGCGTCGGGAGACGCTGTGGACGCATCCTGCCCGCCCGCATCGGCCTGGGGGCCGACGGGGCCGGGCTTCTCGATGGGCTCCTCGTCACCACAAGCCGTGGCGAGCGGGAGGAGGAGGGCGAGCGCCACGAAGAGGGCGCGTCCAGACAGGGGCGGACGGGAGGGCTGGGACCGGTGGGGCATGGACGTGAGCAGGGGGTGTTGTGTCTCCCTATACGTCCAGCCCACCAATCCCTGGTCGGAAACCCGGTCGATTCCGCCCGGCTACGGCTTCGGTGCGATGGAGACCTTCACGCCCTCGCTCCACACCTTGTGCTCGTCCGCGTAGTACAGGTACGCGCGGCTGGAGGGGCCCGTGTAGGTACCGGGCACCGCGGCCACCAGGGACAGCGGCACGTCGATGCGCTTGTGGGGCTCCATCCCACGCCAGTACAGGACGACGTCGCGCCCGAGCACCTCGTACGCATCCACCACCTGCCGCTTCACCAGCTCCTTGAGCTGGTCGTGCCGCACTTCCAGTCCGCCCGGCACGCCGAAGATGGCCACCGCCGTGGGCAGCCGCTGGCCGGTGCGGTTGGCCACCACCACCCGTGCCTCCGTGGGCTCACCCTCGGTGAGGGCCGTCTTCGCCAGCGCCACCTCCAGCGTCACCGCCGTGTCCCTGGAGCTGTCCGGCGTCAGCATGTTGAAGGTGACCTCCACCGAGTACGGCAGCTCCGCGCCCCCCTCCATGCGCAGCTCCACGCGGCGCTCGCCCGTGCCCAGGAGCGCGCTCACGTCGGGCAGCTTGAGGGCCTCCTGGGAGGAGCCGTCGAAGCGCACCGGCTCACCCACCGGACGGTCGTCCACGTAGACGCGCACCAGCCCCGGGGTGAGCTTGGAGGCGCGCGCCTTGTCGTAGGCGATGATGGCGCGCAGCGCGAGCACGGTGCTCTGCGTCGCGCCGTAGCGGCCTCCGTCGCTGGATTCGGCGACGAACTTCATCGCGCGCTCCACGTTGCCCACGTAGGCGGGGTCGCGCATCCACGCCAGCGCGGCCAGCGCGGTGGTCTCGATGTTCAGCGTCTCTCCGGAGCTGCCCACGATGGACTGCGTCGCGCCGCCCACCGCTCCGTCCTGCCCCTGCGCGGAGGCGAGCCGGCCCATCAGCTTCCGGGCCTCGGCGGTGTCCCCGGCGAGCGCCAGCGCGTTGGCAGCCAGGGCCACCACGTAGCTGTTGGAACTCTTCGCCGCGGCGGCCTTCACCGAGGCCACCTCGCGCGACAGCTCCTTCGCCTGCGAGGCCGGCTGGCCCGCGCTCTCCAGCAGCGTCCAGAGGATGTACGCGTTCGACGTGTCCGCGTCCTCCACCCACACGTGCAGCGCGCGGCGCTTGCGGTTGAAGCCGCCCTGGCCGTCCCGCTGCTGGAGCAGCCACTCGCGCGTGCGCTCCAGCATCGCGGTGTCCACGTCACGCACCTGGCGCATGTCCGTGAAGTGCAGCAGTCCGAACGCGGTCAGCGCCTCATGGCCCGGGTTCTGCCCGAACCACTCGTAGCCCTTCTCGGACGTCTCGTAGCCCACCAGCCGCTGGTAGCCGCGCTCCAGCTTCTCCCGCGCGCTGGCCACCAGCTCCGGGTTCACGCCGGTGTGCGTCTGGAAGTACTGCTGCGCCATCGTCATGGGGTAGGTCGTGGAGCTGGTCTGCTCGAAGCAGCCGGAGGGCTCCTGGATGAGGCGGGCCAGCGACTCCGTCATGTTGGCCAGCGGGCCGGGGTACACGGCGATGGACGTCCGCACGCTGCCGGGCACCAGGCTCTGGGGCAGCACCACCCGGTGCGCCGCCGGTCCCTTCGAGGACAAGAGCCCGCCGAAGGACACGCGGCCCGGGAAGCCCCGGGGCTTGATGGACAGCGTGCGGGTGACGACGTCCGTGTACTCGCCCGCGCTCGCCGTGAGCTTCACGTCCACCGGCCGGGCCTCCTGGCCAATCTCCAGCGAGAAGAGCTGCCGGCCCCGCGCCTGCGAGGCCAGGTCCAGCGTGGGGCCGCCGGAGACCTTCACGTCCCCCTTCAGGTCCACCTTCACGCCCGCGCCCGAAAGCCGCGCCTCCGTCCCGTTCACCAGCGCCACCGGCAGGCGCACCACGTCTCCGGACGTCACCTCGAGCGGCAGCTTGGGCTCCGCGTAGAACGGCTGCACGGACTCCAGCTCCGCCACCGCCGAACCGAGCGCGCCGTCACCGCCCACCGCTCCCGCGAACGCCTTGAACGTCGTCACCGAGTCGCTCATCGCGAAGGACACGCGCGCCTCGCCGGTGCGGGCATCCGTGCGCACCCCGGCGTTCCAGTAGAGCGTCTCCGCGAAGTCGACCCGGTCTCCCGCCTTGCGGTTCGGCCGCGCGGTGTGCGCGAACTCGCGGAGGTAGATCAGCTGCCCCTGGATGACCTGCTTGTCGTCGAAGTGCCTGTCCCGCTTCTCGCGAACGAGGCGTCCCTGCGTCCTCGGCGCCTCTTCCTCCTTCGCCACCTGGAGCACGGGGGCCGGGGCCTCCACCTCCGGGGCCGCCTCCGCCGGGGGCAGGGGAGGCGGAGCCGCCGCGGCGACGGCGGGCATGCTGGGGAGGGCCGCGACCGGTGCCTGTCCGGCGAAGGCGTCACCCGCGAGCGCGCCTTCCTCGTCCATCAGGGGCTCCTCCAGTCGCGGCATGCCCGCCATGCCAGCGCCGCGTCCGGCCTTGCTGATGGACGACGGCCGGTGCTTGCGGACGGGCTCCCGCGGCCAGCGCACCGCGAGCACGCGCATCGCCGCGTCACCATGCCGGGCGAGGAAGCCCTGTGCGTCGGTCAGCGCGAAGCGCCGCCAGCCCTGCGTCCCCAGCAGCAGGTCCACCGCCAGCTTCGACTTCGGATTCTTCGCGTCGAGGTAGAGCTGCGCGTCGGCCAGCTCCCTCACCTCCGGCTCCAGCAGCACCATGACCGGGAGCTGCGGCGCCTGGTCGCGCTTCTCCTGGAGCTCCAGCACCGCGTCATCCGTCACGGTGAGCATCACCAGCGCGGAGACCGGCTGGCCGCCGCGAGTCGTCCGGGCCGTGAGCCGCACCGGGCCACCGGGCACGTAGCGCGTGCGGTCCGCCTTCAGCTCCACGGACAGCTCCTTCGAGGGCTGGCGGAACACCAGCCGCTCCGCGACGGGCCGCCCGTCGTGGTCCCACACCGTGGCGACGAGCACGCCGTCCGCCTCGCCCGGATCCAGCGTCACCGGCCCGCCCTTCACGTCGCCCAGCACCGCGGACGCGACGCGCACCTCGCGCTGGCTCAGCGTCACCGTCCCGCGGCCGACGCCGTTCAAACCCACGACCAGCTGCACCAGCTTGCCCGCCGGCACCACGTCCTCGCGCACGCGGATGACGGCGCCCCTCGGCTTCACCTCCGGCAGCGGGAAGCTCTTCCGGATGCCGGACGGCGAGTCGATGCGCAGCGCATACCGCACCCCCGCCTGAGGGGTCAGCTCGAAGCGGCCACGGCCCTCGTGCTCCGAGCTCACGCGCGCGACGACCCGGCCGCTGTCCACCTCCACGATCCGGCCCGTGAGGTCCGCCGGCTTGCGCGCGGGCGTGCGCGCCTCGAAGTAGACGCGCGAGGCGAGCCCCGCCACCAGGTCACCGCCCTCCGGGTACAGGGCCAGGTCCAGCGTCTGGAGGAGGATGGGGATCGTCTTCGCCGCGGACTCCACCACGCCGCCGTCCTCGATGGTGAAGGCCAGCGTGCCCTCGCCGCGCTCCATCGCCGAGGGCAGCGGGAAGCGCACCGTGCAGCGCCCCTTCGCGTCCACCGTGCAAGGCACCTGCGCCACGGTGGCGCCATCCACGAGCGCGTTGGCCGTCACCTTCGCGCCCTCGGGCACGCCGCCCTCCGCGCGCTTCACCTCCAGCGTGGCGGTGACGGTGTCGCCCGGCCCGTAGCCATCCCGGAGGAACTCAATCTGGGACTTGAGCCGGGGGGCCCGGTAGGCGCGCACGTCGAACTTCCGCTCGGCGGGGGCCGCGCCCGTCCACGGGTAGGTGACGCGCAGGGTGTACTCACCGCCGGGCTGGCCCGCGGGGATGGGCCAGGCGTAGCCCCAGACGGCGTCCGCCGTGGACGCCGTGCTGGTCGTGACGACGTCCCCCTTGGGCCCGCGCACCTCCACCTGCGCCTGGAGTGAGCCCGCGTAGGGCTTGCGGCTCAATGCCTCCAGCACCAATCCCCGCACCAGCACCTGCTCCCCGGGCCGGTAGAGCGGCTTGTCGGTGGTGACATGGGTCAGGTAGCGATTTTCGCCCCCCAGCGAGCGCGTGGTCGCCCGGGCCGCGAGGACCTGGGGTGACAACATCACGAAGACGGCGGCGAATCCCAGCGGCAGGAGCGCGCGCAGGGCAAACGGGACGAGGTGGGCCATGGCGGCATTCAACGGACGGCCCCGCCAGAAGTTCTGTCCCCAGGAGGTGCAGGGTGGGCCATGTGGCCGCGGAGGCGATGACCGCATGGAAATCCGTCCGCTGCAACACCGCGAAGACGTGCGAAGGCCCATCAATCCAGCCTTGTCACTTCACTTGGAGTGCGAGCAATGTAGTCAGGACGCTCAAGTACTTCGAGAGGAGCAGCGGCGATGAACATGTTCAGGTCGATGTGCATTCTTGGCGGTGGAGTCCTGGTGTCGTGCGGCGCCCCGATGCAGGACGAAGAGGCCGCGGTGCTCGGCACGCAGCAGGCGGGCCTAGCCCAGGTCTTCACCCAGCAGGCGGACTTCACGGCGGCCACCGGGGCCACCCTGCTCGCGTTCCCCGCGAACGCGTTCGACGCGTATCCCGACCATCCCTCGGGCGGCAGGTCGAGCTGCGGCCCGACACTGCCGGGCATCGACCTGCCGTGGGGCTCCAGCGCGCCCACCGTCAACGTCCTGGCGCCTCGCGCCAGCACCTGGATCTGCTTCATGGGGGCCGGCTGGAATCACGGCAACAACACGAACCCCCTGCCGGTGAAGCCCACCATCCTCGCCAACGGTGAGGACGACTTCGAGATCGCCTTCCTGCGTCCCGTCTCCGCCGTGGGCCTGGAATTGCTCACGAACAGCCAGGCCCTGCACAAGGTGACCCTGACCTTCACGGACGCCACCCAGGAAGTCATCGAGGACGCGGTGCTCGATACAGGGGCCAATACCTTCGAGTTCGTGGGGTTCCAATCCTCCAAGCGCATCCGGTCCATCTTCATCGACACGACGGGCGGCGCCACGCAGAACGAGGGCATCGCCGCCATCTGGACCGCGCCGTGACGGAGTGAATCCGCCTCACCGGAGTCCCGTCCTTCGCGCCCGGACCCAACTCGTAGAGGCGCGCCCCGTTTCGAAAGATCCGCCGATGCCATCCAAAGCCGCGCCCTTCCGGGGGCGGAGCGGGCTGCCTACCGTCGGTCGCATGGACAACGTGGCGACGATGACGGAGCGCCTGCTGGCGGACGCGGGCCTCCAGGCGGGAATGCGGGTGCTCGATGTCGGCTGTGGACGGGGTGACGTGACCTTCATGGCCGCGAGCCGGGTGGGCGTGCAGGGGCAGGTGGTGGGGGTGGACCGCGATGCCGGGGCGATTGAGCAGGCCCGCGCGAGGGCGCGAGAGCAGGGCCTGTCGAACGTCACGTTCGTGGAGGGCGACCTCCACGCGACTCAAGAAGCGCAGGGCCTGTTCGACGCGGTCGTGGGCCGGCGGGTGCTCATGTACCAGGCGGACGCCGTTGAGGCCGTGCGTGTTCTCGCAAGGGCCCTGAAGCCCGGAGGTCTGATGCTCTTCCAGGAGCACGACTCGACGGTGGGACCGGCGAGCCTCACGCCCCTGCCGCTTCACGCGCAGGTGCGTGAGTGGATCTGGCGAACGGTGGAGCGCGAAGGCGCGAACCTCCACATGGGCTTCGACCTGGCGTCGGTCTTCACAAGAGCGGGACTCACGGTCGAACAGGTCCGGGCGGTGGCGGTCGTGCAGACGCCGACGCAGGCGCATCCCACGGGAGCCATCGTCCGAGCGATGATCCCCCGAATCGTGAAGCACGGCGTGGCGACGGAGGCGGAGCTCGACGTGGACACGCTCGACCAGCGGCTCACGGAGGAGCGCGTGAACGCGGGGGCGACCTACATCGGGGAGCTGGCCTTCGGAGCCTGGGCGAGGGTGCCCGGATAGGCGTGCCTGGGTTCCCACTTCTGTATGCTCGTGGGATGTCCTCGTCATTCCTGGTGTTGTTGGTGATCGCGGTGTTCATGGGAGCCCTCATCGGCCTCTGGTTGCGCTCCTCCAATGGTGAGCAGCACTCGGAGCCCCCGACCCCGCTGTCTCCGGAGGAGGGGCAGGCGCGCCTCGCGGAGTTGATCAACTCCGGGCAGATGATCAACGCCATCAAGCTCCACCGGCAGCTTCATGGCAGTGGCCTGAAAGAGGCGAAGGATGCCGTGGAGGCGATGCGGGATGGCCGGGCGCCCATGGGGCTTCCTGCGCGACGTGCGTTGTCCGATTCGGACACGAACGACGCCATCGAGCGCGCCGTTCGAGACGACAACCTCATCCAGGCCATCAAGCTCTACCGCGACCAGCACGGCGTGAGCCTGAAGGAGGCCAAGGACGCGGTGGAAGCGATGCGCGCCGACCTGCTCCAGAGGGGATGAGAAGGGTGCCGGATGCAGGCGCTTCGCGTCGTGTCATCCGAGCCTTCACCCGAGCGAAGGATCCGGGGGAGATTCCCGTCCAGTCCGGGACCACGAACCGCCAGGGCCCGGCTGCACCCGGCTGCCGGCCGAGGCGTTCCTGGGCGAATGACGTCTGCCTGCGCCGACACACCGGTGACCAGGCGCGCTGACACGTCACTGCCACGTCAGTGACACGTCAGCCGGGGTGTATCAGCCGGTGCTCCCGAGGCGCCCCGGTGCTCCCGGCAATGGCACGGGCCCTGCTGTCTCACCCAGATGTTTCAGGTGAACGCACCCACGCCTCTGAAGGATTCTTCGTGTCCACGTCCCACACCTCTCGCTCGAACAACACCCCACAGCCCCTTCATCCAGAGACCTGGGGCCTGACGCGAGCCGAAGACGGGTTGTGCCTGGAGGGAAGGTCGCTCGCGAGCCTGACGCAGCGCTGGGGAAGCCCGCTCTTCGTCGTCCATGGCGCCCGGCTCGCAGAGAACGTCCGGCGCTTCCAGCAGACGCCCGAGGGCCGGATCCGGGGGGCCGAGATCTTCTATTCGTACAAGACCAATCCGATTCCCGCCGTGCTCCAGCGGCTGTCTCGACTCGGGGTCGGAGCCGAGGTCGTCTCTCCGTATGAGCTGTGGCTCGCCCAGCGGCTCGGGGTCGCGTCCAACCGGATCATCTACAACGGTCCGGGCAAGACGCCGGACGTGGCCCGCACGGTGGTCCAGAGTGAGCTCCTGCTCACCCACCTGAACCATCGCGAGGAGATCGCGCTCGTCGCGGCGGCCGCCGCGGAGCTCGGGAGGCGCCCCCGGGTGGGCATGCGCGTGGCCACCTCGGACAGCTGGTCCGGCAAGTTCGGCATCCCGATCGCCGGAGGCCAGGCGCTGGCGGCCTACGAGGAGGCGATGATGCATCCCTCGCTGCGGGTCGTCGGGCTGCACGCGCACCGGGGCGTGGCCATCGAGGATGCCCAGACGCTGGAGCGCTTCGTTCAAGAGGTGCTGGAGTTCTGCGACACGCTGCACACCCGGCTCGGGCTCGACGTGGAGATGCTCGACCTCGGTGGGAGCCTCGCGGTCCCGACGGTGCTGCCGCTCGACGACTCACCCATGCCTCTCGCGGAGCGGGTCCAGCAGAGGCTCTCGATTGAACGGTACCTGGCGCTGCTCATCGGCAGGGTCGAGGCCCACTTCCGTCTCGCCGGCCGTCCCGCGCCTCGCATCTTCCTGGAGCCCGGACGCGCGATGACCGGGAACACCCAGCTGCTGCTCTGCCAGGTCAGCAGCCTCAACGCGGCCGGAGCCGCGCCCGCGCACGCCATCCTGGATGCCGGCGAGAACATCGCTCACATCCTGCACCGCGAGTATCACGAGATCTTCCACGTCGAGCGATGGGGGGAATCCCCCAGCCAGACGTACTCCCTCGACGGCCCCACCTGCAGCCCCATGGACCGCCTTCGGACGGAGATCGAGCTCCCGCGACTCCAGGTGGGTGACACGCTCGCGGTCATGGACGCGGGGGCCTACCTGGTCTCCTTCTCGAATTCCTTCTGCTTCCCGCAGCCCGGCATCGTGATCCTGGACGAGGGCCGCGCGACGCTCGCCCGTCGCGCGGAGACCTACGAAGACATGATCGCCCGCGATCTCGCCGCGAACGACGCCTCCCGATGAACGCCGGGTCCCTGTTGGCGCACCCGCTGCGGGACGAGCCGTCCTGCGTGCTGCGGGGGGCTGTCGTCGCGCTCTCGCACGGGCGCATCGAAGTGACGTATCTCGCGCCGGGGGAACCGCCGCGGATCGCCGTCGCCGGCAATCCCCTGGCGCTCGAGGCCGCGCTGCCTGCGCAGGGTACGGCGGCGTACGCCCTGCTCGCCGGCCTGGACAGCATCCTGATCTCGGATCGCGCTGCGCGGTTGGCGATCCTCGTCCCACGTGATGGCATGTCGCTGCTGGAGGAGCAGGCCCCGCTCTATGTCACGGGCCCGGATCCCAGGCTCGCGGGCCGCTTCCGCGTGGAGGCCCACCGCGCGTCGGCTCCCACGAGCGTGCTGTACGTCGCGCAATCCTTCGGGCACACGACGGGCTGGGTGCCGGCCGTGCATGGCGCCCTCGCCAGGCTCCCGGGCCCCATCCCGTTCACCGCGGCGATCCGCCGGCAGGAGGACGCGGCGTACGCGCGCCGGAAGGTCGGGGACGCCGCGGGGTTCCACGTCGTTCCGCTCCATTACAGCGACGCGGAGTCGGGGACCGTCACGCCGGACGATGTCGCAAACGTCTCGCGGCCGGAGCTCCTGAACCGCGAGGCCGCGCTCCTGTGGCTCGCGGCCAACCGTGAGCTGGCCCGGGCCAGCGTGGGCGCGGCCGCCATCGTGAACGACTGCCGGCCGGAGACCTGGATCCTCCACCAGCTCGCGGAGCATGCGCAGCGAAAGGAGATCCCCCTGCACGCCGTCCGGTACGCGTTCGCGGAGTTCGACTGGCTTCGCCAGCGGGTTCGCCAGACGGATGAGTCGACGGCGCCGGGAATGGCCGGAATCGTGGCCGCGTCCGCTCCAGCGATCCACACACGGCGCGAGCTGAGGGACGCGCTGCGGGCCTCGGGCATCGAGCCGCGGCGCAACCCCTCGGTCGACTTCGAGGCCTCGAGCCGGGAGCTCATGGCCGCCGTGCCGGAGAGCGGCACCCTCTGGTATCAGGCCATCAACTGGCGTGACTGGCTGCCGCTGGAGTCGGGCCGGCAGCCCTACGTGGTCATCCCGCCGCTCGGCCAGGCCAGCGCGCTCTCCCCGGAGCAGGCCGCGGAGCGGGCCGGGGCCGTCCTGGCCCAGCGCTCGCCAGCGCTCCAGCACCTCTTCACCCAGCGGGATTCGCGCGGCGTCGTGCTCGTGTCGCAGGGCAACGGCTTCTCCACCTGCAGCCGCCGGCACTGGCGCGCGATGCTGGCGATGGCGGCGAGGATGGACGGGGTGCACTTCCTGTTCGCGGGCGGGAGCGCGGGGGATCGCGCATGGCTGGCGCTCGAACTCGAGCGCTCCCGGCCCGGGAACGTGACGCTGCTCGGGTGGATCGACGAGCACTGGAGCACGTTCCTCCGGGCCCTGGCCGCCAAGCCCCAGGCGACTTTCGTCTGCCGCCCGGGCCTGAGCAGCATCGGCGCCGCGCTGGTGAACGGCATTCCCCCCCTTCTCATGCCTCCCGATCCCCTGGTGGGACCGGACGGCACCGTGGACGCGATCACCGCGGAGGTGGCCATGGAGCGCGCGGTCTACGCGTTCCAGCTCGAGCGGCTGTATGCCACCCAGTGCGCGACGCACCGGGACTCGCCGCTGCCGGTGCTCGTCGACACACTCGGTGGCGAGCCGGATCGAGCGCTGGCGACGCTGCGCCGTGCGGTGGACCCCGCCATCCAGTCGCGCCAGCGGGCAGCCATTCATGGGTACTGCCACGGGTCGCGCGTCGCGCACCTCATCGCGAGCGTGCTCGCGCGCGAAGCGGCCTCGGGCGCGCTGCCCATCCAGGTCAAGCGCCGGATGCGCGACCAGGAGCTCGCCAGCCCTCGGGTGCCCTTCGGCGCACTCCCCTCCACGGACGCCCTCGCTTCGCGGGAGCTCACACCTCCGTGAGGAACACCATGCCCCCACATCCTGGAATGCCACGAGACTCCTACGAGCTGCGTCTGTCGCGGCTCTGGTCCGACGTCCTGCGCCGTGACGGCGTCGGGATGCAGGAGGACTTCTTCGCGCTCGGAGGTGACCGCGCCACGGCGGAGGCCCTTGTCGCCGAGATCTCGGCGCGGTTCGACACACCGCTCTCGATGGAGGCGTTCCTCGAGGCGCCGACCATCGAGCGCATCGGCTGCCACCTGCGCGCGCGGTCCCGGAAGCTCAACGTGCAGCCCCTCATCCCGCTCCAGCCAGACGGCTCGAAGCGCCCCTTCTTCTTCCTGCCGGGCGGGGAGGGGGCTCCGCTCAACGCCTATGCGCTGGCGCGCTGGATGGGGCCGGATCAGCCCCTCTACGGCCTACAGACCCGGGGCCTCCATGGCGAACGCCCGCCCTTCGAGCGCATCGAGGACATGGCGGCCGACCACATCGAGACCCTGCGCACCGTGCAGCCGCGCGGCCCCTACCTCCTGGGAGGCCATTGCTCCGGCGGCATGGTCGCGCTGGAGATGGCGCTGCAGCTTCAACGCAACGGGGAACAGGTGGCCGTGCTCGCGGTGTGCGACGCCTGGTCGCCCGCCAATCTCAGCCTCCGCATGCCGAACGAGACCTTCCTGACCGACCTGGTCGAGTTCTACTCCATCGTCGCGGCGGGCTTCCGGTACTGGTTCGACGTGGACATCGGGCTGAAGAGCGACGAGATGCGGGCCCTCGACCCACGCCAGCGCATCACGCGCTTCATGGAGCTCGCCAGGAAGCACGGGGCCTATCCGCCGGACGAGCCCGACGCGCGCATCGAGCACATCCTGGCGCTCTATCGCGCCGCCAGCGACTCCGCCTACGTGCCGGCCGAACGCTTCCGGGGGCCCATCACCTTCCTGCGCGCGATCGACAGCAAGTTCTGCGAGACGGTCACCGAGGGCTGGGAGGACCTCACGACCCAGCCGCTGCGCCTGCGCATGGTCCCGGGCAACCACGTCTCGCTGCTGACCGAGCCGCACGTGCGGGAGGTGGCGAACGAGCTCCGCGCCGCCATCGCGGAGGCACGGGTGTCGTAGGCGGCGAGCCTGCCCGGAAGGGCGCCGGGAGTCAGAGAGAGTCGCCTGCTGTCCTTCTGTCGCCGGCTACAGCACCTGTGCAACCTCGCGCAGCGCCTCCAGTCCCTGCGCGAAGTCCTCCGTCTGAATCCAGCCAGGCGAATTGTGTGCTCACCACCAGGCGGTCGCTCTCCCTCCGCCGCGGCGGTTGCGCCTCCGCGTCCCGGACGCCAGCGTCAAGGATTGATCATGAGGCATACGGAGCCAAGGCAATGGCGGAACAAATCACGCAGCAACAGAAGGCCCAGGCGCCTGTCGTCCCGGCACAGCTGGGCGTCCAGGCGAACCGCAGGATCGAGGATCACGCGCTCATCGGAAACATGCGCTCGGCGGCATTGGTCGCCCGGGACGGGACCATCGACTGGTTGTGTCTGCCAGACTTCGACTCGGACGCCTGCTTCGCGAGCCTGCTCGGGACGGAGGAGAACGGCGAGTGGGCGCTCGCACCGAGGGAGCCCATCCAGAAGATCACCCGCCGCTACCGGAAGGACACGCTGATCCTCGAGACGGAGTTCACCTGCGCCTCGGGCTCCGTCCGGTTGATCGACTTCATGCCCGTCGGACAGGAGTTCCCCAGGATCGTCCGGACGCTCGTGGGAGTGAAGGGGACGGTGGCGATGCACTCGAGGCTGACGCCACGCTTCGCCTTTGGCCGCTCCATCCCCAGGGTGGAAAGCATGGGCGGCTCGCTCCGTGCGTTCGCCGGCCCGGACGCGTTGTTCCTCCGGCGCACGGACAGGGATACGGCGTCCCCGCTGGTCTCGAACTTCGAGGTGACCGAGGGCCAGCGGTTCTCCTGGGTGATGAGCTGGAACTACTCGTGGTTGGATCAGATCCCGCCGAACCTGGATGCGGACCAGGCCGAACAGGAGACCCACCGCTACTGGACCGAGTGGGTGTCGAAGATCGTCCCGCCGCCGAGGTACCGCGACGAGGTCGTCCGCTCCCTCATCACCATCAAGGCCTGCAGCTACGAGCGCACGGGCGGCATCGTGGCCGCGCCCACCACGTCGCTCCCGGAGACGCCGGGAGGTGAGCGCAACTGGGACTACCGCTTCACATGGCTGCGCGACGCCGCGCTCGCGCACAACGCCCTGAACCGCGCGGGCCTGAGTGATGAGGCAACCTCGTTCTGGAAGTGGGTGATGCGCGCCATCGCGGGAGACCCCGCCCAGATGCAGATCATGTACGGCATCCGAGGCGAGCGCCGCCTCACGGAGTCCGAGCTGGACTGGCTCGACGGTTACGGTGGCGCGAAGCCCGTGCGCATCGGCAACGGGGCCTACAACCAGTTCCAGCTCGACGTGCTCGGCGAGGTGGCCGCGGTGCTCTACGCGGGCGCGAAATACTTCGGCGAGGTCGGCCCCGTCGCGCAGCGCGCGCTGCTCAACGTCGCCGAGCAGGCGATGAAGGTCTGGCAGCAGCCCGACAAGGGCATCTGGGAGATGCGCGGACCCAATCGCCACTTCACCGCCTCCAAGGTGGCCGCGTGGGCGGCCATCGACCGGGCCATCAAGGCGTCGGACGAGACGAAGCTGACGGCCCCGATGGAGCAACTGCTGGAGGCCCGGGAGAGCATCTTCGAGGAGGTCTGCGCGCAGGGGTTCAACCCCGAGATGAACAGCTTCGTGCAGTACTACGGCGGCAAGGACATGGACGCGAGCCTGCTCTACATCCCGATGACCGGCTTCCTTCCGGCGACGGACCCGCGGGTGGTGGGCACGGTGGAGTGCATCGAGCGCGAGCTGCTCCAGGACGGGCTGGTGCTTCGCTTCAAGCCGGACGCCACCGGCTCCGTGGACGGGCTCAGCGGAGAGGAGGGGACCTTCCTCGCGTGCTCGTTCTGGCTCGCCGGCACGTACCAGATGATGGGGCGCTTCGAGGATGCCCGGCGCCTGTTCGAACACCTGCTGTCCTTGAGCAACGACCTGGGCCTGCTCGCCGAGGAGTACATGCCGAAGCTGCACGCGCAGCTGGGCAACTTCCCGCAGGCGTTCAGCCACTTCTCGCTCGTCAACGCGGCCTACATCCTCACCGAGCCCCGCGCCTGACGCAGCGGCTCCCGGGCCTGCTTCCAAGGCCCGGGAGCTCCATTCCGCGAACCCTCAGTCCGGCCAGGTCCAGTCCGCGATCTCGGGCCGGTCCCGGCCGTGCTCGTGCGCGAAGGCCAGGTTGTCGAGGATGGCGTTCTTCATCTCCTCCTTCAGGTGGCCCGCCTTCGCGTGCAGCCCCGGCACGCGGTCGATGACGTCGATGACCAGGTGGTAGCGGGAGGTCTCGTTGAGGATCGCCAGCTCGAAGGGCGTGTTGATGTTGCCCTTCTCCCGGTAGCCATGCACGTGCAGGTCTTCGTGGTCGATGAAGCGATAGGCCAGCTTGTGGATGAGTGACGCATAGCCGTGGAAGCTGAAGATGATGGGCTTGCCCGGCGGGAACAGGCTCTGGAGTTCGCGTTGCGTGGACCCGTGCGGGTGATCCGCCGACGACTGGAGCTTGAACAGGTCGACGACGTTGACGAAGCGCAGCTTCAGGTTCGGTGCGCGCGCGCGCAGGATGGAGGCTGCGGCCAGGGCCTCCTGCGTCGCGACGTCACCGCAGCAGGCCATGATGACATCCGGCTCCGCGTCCTCGTCCGTGCTGGCCCGCTTCCAGATGCCGATCCCCTTGGCGCAGTGGGCGACGGCCTCGTCGATGGTGGTGAACTGCAGGTGCTTCTGCTTGTCCGCGACGATGACGTTGACGCAGTCGGTGCTGCGCAGGCACTGGTCCGCCACCACCAGCAGCGTGTTGGCATCCGGCGGCAGGTAGATGCGCGTGACCGTGCCGGACTTGTTCGTCACCAGGTCGATGAAGCCCGGGTCCTGATGGGAGAATCCGTTGTGGTCCTGACGCCACACCGTCGAGGACAGCAGGATGTTCTCCGAGGCGACGGGCGCCCGCCATCTCACGTGGTTCTTGCTGATGTCCAACCACTTGGCGTGCTGGTTGAACATGGAGTCCACGACGTGGGCGAACGCCTCGTAGGTGTGGAAGAGGCCGTGTCGCCCCGTGAGCAGGTACCCCTCCAGCCAGCCCAGCAGCGTGTGCTCCGACAGCATCTCCATGACGCGGCCGTCCCGCGCGAGGTAGCCCCCGTCGGCATCCTCCGGCAGCAGGCTGGCCATCCACGTCTTCCCGCTCACCTCGTAGAGGGCCTGGAGCCGGTTGGAGGCGGTCTCGTCCGGACCGAAGACGCGGAAGCTCGTCGGGTTGTCGCGCATGATGTCGCGCAGGAACTCGCCGAGCGGCTTCGTGTTCTCATGCAACGTGGTGCCGCGCGAGCCGACCTTGACCGCGTAGTCTCGGAAGTCAGGCAGCCTGAGCGCCTTGCGGAGCAGGCCGCCATTGGCGTGGGGGTTCGCGCTCATCCGCCGGGCCCCCTTGGGCGCGAGCGACCGGAGCTCCGGCATCAGCCGTCCCTCCGCGTCGAACAGCTCCTCGGGCCGGTAGCTGCGCATCCAGTCCTCGAGCGCCTTCAGGTGCGCCGGGTTGCCTCGCACGTCGCCGAAGGGGACCTGGTGTGAGCGCCAGGTTCCCTCCAGCTTGTGCCCGTCCAGCTCCTTCGGACCGGTCCAGCCCTTGGGCGAGCGCAGGACGATCATGGGCCAGCGCGGACGCGTCGGGGTGTCCGTCAGCCGTGCCGTCTTCTGCAGGGCGCGGATCTCCTCGACGGCCTGCTCCAGGGTCTGCGCCATCTTCTGGTGCATCTGGGCCGGGTCGCTGCCCTCGACGAAGTAGGGCTTGTACCCGTAGCCGACGAACAGCGCCTCCAGCTCCTCCGGGCTGATGCGGGAGAGGATGGTCGGGTTGGCGATCTTGTACCCGTTGAGGTTCAGGATGGGCAGCACGGCGCCGTCCCGCACGGGGTTGAGGAACTTGTTCGAGTGCCAGGCCGTCGCGAGCGGCCCCGTCTCGGCCTCGCCGTCACCCACGACGCAGGCGACGATGAGGTCCGGGTTGTCGAAGGCCATGCCGTACGCGTGGGAGAGGCTGTAGCCCAGCTCGCCGCCTTCGTGGATGGAGCCCGGCGTCTCCGGGGTGACGTGGCTGCCAATGTGCCCGGGGAAGGAGAACTGCTTGAAGAACTTCCGCATCCCCTCCGCGTCCAGGCTCTTGTCCGGATAGACCTCCGAGTAGGTGCCCTCCAGGTACGCCGGCCCGAGCACGCCCGGGGCGCCGTGGCCCGGCCCGGCGACGAAGAGGATGTCCAGGTTCTGCTCGACGATGAGCCGGTTCAGGTGGACCCAGGTGAACGAGAGCGCCGGGCTCGCGCCCCAGTGGCCGAGCAGCCGGTACTTCACGTCCTTTGGCACCAGGGGCCGGTGCAGGAGCGGGTTGTCCTGGAGGTAGATCATCCCCACCGCCAGGTAGTTGCACGCCCGCCAGTACGCGTTCATCAGCTCCACTTCCCTGGCGGTGAGCGGTCCCTCGCCCCGGGTCCGCTCGCGGCCTGGAGCGGAGGGCCCCTGGCCGCGCTCCCTGGCGGACAACGGCGGCCCATGCTCCGACGCTTCCGTTCCTTCGGGGTGTGCCATGACATGCCTCCCATCAGTGCTGGGTGTGGAGTGGGGATTCGGAGGGAGCGAAACCCGCTTCGCCCTCCATGTCCGCGCTGTACGCGCCCAGGGCCGCCGCGCTGTCGCACCAGGCGCGGTGCTGGAACGCCCGCTGGGCGGCGGGCACCCGCGCGCTCTGGCCCCGCCAGGCTTCGAGCGCCTCGTCCTGCAGCGCGCGTCCGTAGGAGAAGCTCAGCGTCCAGGGCTTCGGGCCTTCCAGCGCGTTGATGGCGTTGAGGTGCTCCGTGGCCAGCACCGCGTCCTGTCCGCCGGACAGGAAGACGATCCCGGGGACCGCGGGCGGCACGTGGCGCCGCAGGACGCGCAACGTCGCCTCCGCCACCTCCGCCACCGGGACGTGCCCCGCGAAGCCATGGCCCGCGGTGACCATGTTCGGCTTGAGCAACATCCCTTCCAGGGACGCCCCCGCGGCGAAGAGCTCATTGAAGACCGCCTGCAGCACGCGCCCCGTCACGTCCTCGCATTGCTCCAGCGCGTGCGCGCCCTCCATCAGGACCTCGGGCTCCACGATGGGCACCAGGCCCTGCTCCTGGCAGAGGGCGGCGTAGCGCGCGAGCGCGTGCGCGTTCGCGTGGATGCACGCCGCGGTGGGCAGCCCGGCGCGGATGACGAAGACCGCGCGCCACTTGGCGAAGCGCGCGCCCAGCTCGCGGTACTCCTCGAGCCGATCGCGCAAGCCGTCGAGCCCCTCCGTGACGGACTCTCCCGGCGCGCCGGCCAGGGGGTGGACGCCGGCGTCGACCTTGATGCCGGGGATGATGCCTCGGTCCGCCAGCAGTTCGATCAGCGGAATGCCAGCCGCGCTGCGCTGATGGATCGTCTCGTCCTGCATGATGGCACCGCCGATGAACCCGGTGATGCCGGGCGTACTGAAGAGCAGCTCCCGGTAGGCGCGGCGGCTGTCCGCGGTCGACTCGATTGCGCGCGCGGACAGGCGCTTCGTGATCGTGGCGACCGTCTCATCCGCCGCCAGGATGCCCTTTCCGTCCGCGATGATGGCTCGCGCGGTTTCACCGAGTCCTGGCACCGTCGACATGTGGTCCTCCCATCCCCCGGAGGGAAACCTGAGGGCGTCCCGGCGCGCCAACAACGGGCAGTGGGGCGCTCGGCAACGGGTCTGCCTTTGAGCGCCGGGCTGGATGGTCCGGCCCACGTCGCGATGCCATCTTGATGCAGGCCCCCACGGTCACCGGGGACGCCCGGGGTGCGGAGGCGGCGGGCGGGCGGAGACAGCCATGACCATCAAGTTGCTCATCGCGGACGTCGACGGGACCCTGGTGACGCGGGACAAGATCCTCACCCCGCGAACCTGCGAGGCCGTCGCCCGGCTGCGCGCCAGCGGCATCCAGTTCACCCTGACGAGCGGGCGGCCCCCGCGCGGGATGGCCGGGCTGGTGGACGCGCTGAAGCTCACCGCTCCCCTGGCGGCCTTCAACGGCGGCGTGTACGTCAAACCTGATCTCACGACTGTGCTGGCGCAGCGGACCCTGCCGCCCGCCATTGCCAGACAGGCCGTCGACTTCATGCTTCAGGCGGGCCTGGATGTCTGGGTCTACCAGGGGGCGGAGTGGTTCCTGCGCGCCCCCGAGGCCTTCCGCGTGGCGCGCGAGCGGAGCAACGTCGGGTTCGACCCGGTCGTCATCGCCGACCTGCACGGCGTGCTCGATGAAGTCATCAAGCTCGTCGGGGTGAGCGAGGACACGGCGAAGGTCGCGCGCTGCGAGGCGGAGCTCGCCTCGCGGCTGGGCACCGAGGCGTCTGCGGCGCGCTCGACGCCCTACTATGTCGACGTCACGCACCCTGAAGCGAACAAGGGGATGGTCGTGCGCGAGGCCGCGCGTCTGCTGGGGCTTCCCCTGGAGCAGATCGCGGCCATCGGGGACATGGCCAACGACCTGCCCATGTTGAGCATCGCCGGCATGGGCATCGCCATGGGCAACGCCAGCCCGGAGGTCCAACGGCCCGCGCGCCACGTCACGCGCACCAACGACGAGGAGGGGTTCGCTCACGCGGTGGACACCTTCATCCTGGGCCAGCCGCCCCTCGCTCGGACGAAGCTGGGGCTACCGCCGCGCACGCGCGCCTGCCTCTTCGGCCTCGACGGCGTCCTCACGCAGACGGCCAGCCTCCACGCCCGGGCCTGGAAGCAGCTGTGCGACTACTACCTGCGGCAGCGGGCGCGGTCCTCGCGCCAGCCCTTCATCCCCTTCGACCTGGTGCGCGACTACAGCCGGCACTTCGACGGCAGGCCGCCCCTGGACGGCCTCCACGCGTTCCTCGACGCCCGCGGCATCGAGTTGCCGGAGGGCACGGTCCACGCGCTGAACGACCGCAAGGGAGAGCTCCTGGTGGAGCTGCTCCGGCAGGAGCGGGTGGAGCTGTATGAGGGGACGGTCCGCTACGTCCAGGCGGCGCGCGCCACGGGACTCCGGACCGCGGCCGTCTCCGCGAGCCGGCACGGCGCGGAGATGCTCCAGTCCGCCGGCATCCCGGACCTCTTCGATGCGCGGCTGGACGCCACGCAGCCCCCCGAGCTCTACCTCGCGGCCGCCCGGGCCCTGGGGGCGGACGCCGAGGAGGCGGTCATCTTCGAGGACACGCCCGACGGCGTCGAGGCCGCGCGGGCAGCCCACTTCGCGTATGTCATTGGCGTCGACAGGGTGGGCCGGCCCGCCGAGCTGCGCCGCCACGGCGCGGACCTCGTGGTGGCGGACCCCGCCGTCCTCCTCGGGCAGGACGAAGTCTCCTGAAGGCGCACCTCGTTCCGGCGCTGGCAGGGGCTCGGTGGCGTACCGCTCACCGTACGCGTCACCGTGCAGCCTCGAAGTCCCTGTCACGCCCCGCTGAGCATTCGGCCTCCATGCGCGCCTTTTCGCGGACCATGAGGTCGCGCACGTGGTCGCGCAGGGCGTGCACATCCCCCGCGAAGTCCGCGGGGTCGATGGGTTCCAGCACGCGCACCCGGGCGTGGACGGCCCGCTGGAAGACGAGCGCGTGCTTCGGCAGGGTCAGCGCGGTGCCGCTGAGGACCATGGGGATGACGGGGCAGCGCTGCTGGACGGCGAGCGTGAAGGCGCCGTCCTTGAAGGCCTTCATCTTGCCGTCCCGGGCGCGGGTGCCTTCGGGGAACATCAGGATGGGGACACCGCGTGACAACCAGCGCTCACACCCGGCCATCATCTGGAGGACGCTGGCGCGGTCTCCGCGGATGAGCGGCACATAGCGGTTGAGGCGCATGTTCCAGCCAATGAGTGGCAGCTTGAAGTTCTCCGCCTTGGAGACCCACTTGAACGGCCGGTAGAGACCAAAGAGGACCAGGATGTCCCCCAGCGACTCGTGGTTGGACACCAGCACCGCCGCGCCCTTCCAGGGCAGGTGTTCGCGGCCCTCCACCCGCAGGTGCCACCACGGGTTCACATAGAAATACAGCTGTGCCCAGAAGCACGAGTACAGGTGCAGCACCCGCCCGTTCGCATCGAACGGAAGCGTGAGCGCCCACAGCAGGATCGCTCCCAGGAACAGCTCCGCGCTGGACAGCGCGAGGAAGGCCCAGAGCGCGATCGAGAGGAGGACTCGAACGGTCCCCGGTCTTTCATGGATGGATGGCTCCACACCCTCCAGGTTTGCATCGCCACGGGATGAATGTCAGCCCCCATCCCCCGGGTCGTAGCCGCTGAGCGCTGGCGGCCAGGGCGGCCGCGCGCTATCCGCCGCGACGGGACGGGTGACGCGGGGGGCGGTGGTGCTGCTTCCCGCGAAGCGACGGGCCTGCTCAGCGGCCCTGGGTGTGCGCGACGATGGCGGAGGTGAGGACGTCGAAGAACGCCGGGTTCAACGCGTGGCCCATTCCGTCAATCATGAGCGGTTTGCCTCCAGGAACCGCGCGGGCGGCGGCGTCGGCGTGACCGGGTGGGAAGATGGGATCCTCGGAACCGCCGATGAAGAGGGCGGGCACGGAGACGCCACGCAGCGCCTGGCGCAGATCCTTGCCGGACGTCCGCAGGCTGGCCTTGCGGTGGACGTCGCCTGCATGGATGTCATTGCCCCGCGCTTGCGCGGCGGCTCCCAGACCGCGCCAGTAGCTCGCGTCGAAGGGGGCGCGTGCGCCGTTGGCGAGGCGCCAGTTCTCCGACAGGAACTCCTCGGGCGTCAGCGTGGACGGCAGGCTCCCGAGCGCCTCGAGCCATTCTTGGGAGGGTGGGGGCAGGTTCGACGTCGGCGCGGGCCCGCCGCAGAAGGTGTGCAGCATCACGCCGTAGTCCGGCGTGGAGAGCACCGTCGTCAGTGACGCCACCCGCTGGGGTGCCTGGATGGCCAGACGCTGGGCGATGAAGCCTCCCATCGACAGGCCCACCAGATGGGCTCGCTCCACCTTCACCGTGTCCAGGAGGGCGAGCACGTCGCCTCCCACGTCGTCGAGGTCGTAGGGGTGCGCATCGAAGTCGCGGTGCGTGGAGGCGCCCGTGTCTCGGTAGTCGAAGCGGATGACGCGCAGGCCCGCCTGCAGCAGGGGCTCGCAGAACGCGTCTGGCCAGTAGCTCGAACTGCATCCGTTGCCCGCGAGCAGCAGCACGGCGGGCGCGCCCTGACGGCCCAGGTCCTGGAAGGCGATGCAGACCCCGTCGCGGTCGATGTGCTGCTCGTTCATGCCGGCTGACCTAACACGCCCCCGGAGGTGGCAAGCAAGCGCCCCCCGGGGCTTTCCCCGGACGCGAGCTGGCACGGGGTCTGGAGCAGGGCAGGGCTGTGATGGAAGTGAGGTTCGCCGGTTGGGCCTCCAACCGCCGCGCTGGAGCGCAGAATCTGCGCGGGCCTCCCTGGTGCCGCGCAGCGCTTGCGCGGGCGAAAGGGGGCGTCCGAGTCAGCGGGACCGGCTGGGGGATTGCAATGACGCCGCTTCGTCATGACCAGCCTAGAGCTCGCGCGGTGGCAGTTCGGAATCACCACGGTCTATCACTTCATCTTCGTCCCCCTCACCATCGGGCTCGCCCCGCTCGTCGCGCTGCTCCAGACGCTCTGGGTGGTGACCCGGAAGCCGGGGTGGCTCCGGCTGACGCGGCTCTTCGGCAAGCTCTTCCTGATCAACTTCGCGCTCGGCGTGGTGACGGGCATCGTCCAGGAGTTCCAGTTTGGAATGAACTGGAGCGAGTACGCGCGCTTCGTGGGGGACGTGTTCGGCGCGCCGCTCGCGATGGAAGCGCTGGCGGCCTTCTTCATCGAATCCACGTTCCTGGGGCTCTGGATCTTCGGCTGGAAGCAGCTGCCGCGCGCGCTGCACCTCGCCTCCATCTGGCTGGTGGCGTTCGCCGTGAACCTCTCGGCCTACTTCATCCTCGCGGCCAACTCCTTCATGCAACACCCCGTCGGGGCGCGCTTCAATCCCGCCACCGGGCGCGCGGAGATGACGGACATCCTGGCGGTGTTGACCAACAACACGGTGCTCGTGGCCTTCCCCCACACGGTGACCTCCGCCTTCCTGGTCGCGGGCACCTTCGTGGCGGGCGTCTGCGGCTGGCTGATGGTGCGCTCGAGCCAGTCGGGTGAAGCGGCGGCGGCCCAGACCTTTCGCGGCGGGCTCCGGCTCGGCCTGGTCACCATCATCGTGTCCGGCGTGGGCGTGGCGGTGAGCGGGGATGCCCAGGCGAAGCTGATGTTCGAGCAGCAGCCCATGAAGATGGCCGCGGCCGAAGCGCTCTGTGACGGACGCGCCGGGGCGCCCTTCTCGCTGCTCGCGGTGGGAGACCTGAACAACGACTGCCGGGGCGTGCGCCACCTGCTGGAGATTCCCGGCCTCACGTCCTACCTCGCGCGCGCGGACTTCCAGGCGCCGCTCGAGGGCGTCAATGACGTCCAGAAGCGCTACGAGGAGCTGTACGGGGCGGGGCCGGACTACGCGCCCAACCTCGCCGTCACCTACTGGTCCTTCCGCTTGATGATCGGCCTGGGCATGGGAAGCGCGGCGCTGGCGCTGTTCGGGTTCTGGCTCACGCGCGGAGGCGCGGCGAGCAACTCGGAGCGGTTTGCCCGGCTCTGCCTCGCGGCGCTGCCCACCCCGTTCCTCGCGTGCTCCTTCGGTTGGATCTTCACCGAGATGGGACGGCAGCCCTGGCTGGTGGCGCCCAACCCCACCGGGGTGGACGCGCTTCGCCTGCTGACGGCCAGCGGCGTGTCCACCGCCGTTTCCCCCGCCATGGTCTGGACGACGCTGATTGGCTTCACCTGCGTCTACGGAGCGCTGGCCGCGGTCTGGTTCTACCTGATGCGGCACTTCGTCCGCGCGAGCCTGAAACATCCGGCGGCCCTCGCGAATGAGGACAGCCATCCTGAAACCGCGCCGCTGTCGTTCGGCTACTGAGCCCCCGGCCCTCTCTCCTGGCATCGAAAAACAATCATGGAACTGAATACACTCTGGTTCTGTCTCATCGCGGTCCTCTGGACGGGCTACCTCGTGCTCGAAGGTTTTGATTTCGGCGTGGGGATGTGGCTCTCCGTCCTGGGCAAGACCCCGGCGGAGCGCCGCGCGGTGCTGCGCACGATTGGCCCGGTCTGGGATGGCAATGAGGTGTGGCTGCTCACCGCCGGGGGCGCGACGTTCGCGGCCTTCCCGGAGTGGTACGCGACGCTCTTCTCCGGCTTCTACCTGCCGCTCTTCCTGATCCTCATCGCGTTGATCGTCCGCGGCGTCGGGCTCGAGTTCCGCTCCAAGCTGGAGAGCCCCACGTGGCAGCGCCGCTGGGAGCAGGCGATCCAGGTGGGGTCGTGGATCCCCGCGCTGCTCTGGGGCGTCGCCTTCGCGAACATCGTGCGCGGGGTGCCTCTCGACGCGGATCATCAGTTCACCGGGACATTCCTCGGCCTGCTCTCGCCGTTCGCGCTGCTCGGCGGCCTGGCCACCACGCTGCTCTTTCTCAGCCACGGCGCGGTCTTCATCGCGCTGAAGACCCAGGGCACGCTGCGGACGCGGGCGCTCGGCTGGGCCAGGCGGATGGCGCTGCCCACGCTCGGCGTCAGCGGTGCCTTCGGCCTGTGGACGCAGGTGAGCTACTCGGTGGCCTGGACGTGGCCGGTGCTGGGGTTCGTGGCCCTGGCGCTGGGGGCGGCGGCGCTGGGCGTCTGGCGGGAGCGGGAGGGCTGGTCCTTCACCTTCAGCTGTCTGGCCATCGCGGGCGTGGTCGTGCTGCTCTTCGGCTCGCTCTTCCCGGACGTGATGCCTGCGCTCGAGCCGGCGCACTCGCTCACCGTCCAGAACGCCTCCAGCACCCCCTACACGCTGCGGATCATGACCTACGTCGCCGTCGCGCTGGTGCCGTTCGTGCTGGCCTACCAGGGCTGGACCTACTGGGTCTTCCGCCAGCGCGTCACCGTCGACGAGCTCAACCCGGCGCTGGGAGAGGGCTGACCGTCCGATGAAGCCGCTCGACCCGAAGCTCCTGCGGTACGCGAGCGCCGCGCGGCGCTACGTGCTGCTCACCGCGGGCCTGGGGCTCGGGATGGTCGCGCTCACGGTCCTGCAAGCGTGGGGGCTGGCGCGGCTGCTGGGGCATGCGCGCGAGGCGGTCGGGGACCATGGGAGGCTCCTGCTCTGGCTCGGCGGCGTGTGGCTACTGCGCGCGGCCCTGGCGGGCCTCCAGGAATGGGCGGGGAAGCGGAGCGCGCACCGGGTCATCGCGCAGCTGCGGGGAGGCCTGCTCACGCGGCTGGCGTCCGGCTCGGAGGGGGAGCGCGCTTCGGCGGGCGGGGTGGCGCAGGTGGAGCTCGCGACCCGTGGGCTGGACGCGCTCCAGCCCTATCTCGAAGGCTACGTGCCGCAGCTGCTGCTCACGGCGCTCGCGACGCCGGCCCTGCTCGTCTGCGTGTGGCGCGCGGATCCTGTCTCAGCGGCCTTGATGGCGGGCTCGCTGCCGCTCATCCCGCTCTTCATGGTCCTGGTGGGCCGCTTCACGCGCGAGGCCACGGCGCGGCAGCTCGCGAGCATGCAGCAGCTGAGCGCGCGGGTGCTGGACCTCATCACCGGGCTCGCCACGCTCCGGGCGCTCGGCCGGCAGCGCGGCGTCGCGGCCCAGGTCCTGCGGCTGAGTGAGGCGCACGCGCGCACCACGCTCCAGGCGCTGCGGCGGGCCTTCCTCTCCAGCTTCGTGCTCGAGCTGATCGCCACGCTCTCCATCGCCAGCGTGGCGGTGGGGATTGGCCTGCGGCTGCTCGAAGGGGCGATGCCGCTGGAGACGGGCCTCTTCGTGCTGCTGATCGCGCCAGAGGTGTATGCGCCGCTGCGCCAGGTGGGCGCGCTCTTCCACGCGTCCGCGGAGGGAGCCGAGGCGGCGGCGCAGGCCATCGCGCGGCTCGAAGCCCCCCAGCCCGCACGCGGCACGCTCGCCGCGCCACCGCTCACCTCCGGGGCGCTGGAGCTGCGGGACGTCTCGGTGGCCACGCGCGACGTCGGGTGCCGTGCACCGGAGGGACTCTCGTTCGTGCTGCCGTTGGGGCAGGGACGCATCCTCGGGTTGCGAGGGGAGAGCGGCGCGGGCAAGAGCACGGCCCTGGCGGTGGTGCTCGGGCTCCTGCCGCCCACGAGCGGTGGCGTCTTCCTGCGGCCCGAGGGCGCGGCGGCGCTGGCGCTCGGGGCGCTCGACCTGACGGCGTACTGGGCCCAGCTCGCGTGGCTGCCACAGCGGCTCCACCTGGAGCCTGGCACGGTGCGCGAGAGCGTCTGTCGCGGGCGCGTGATTCCGGCCTCCGCCCTGTCGGCCGCAGCGGAGGCCACAGGCTTCGATGCCGTCGTCGCGCGGCTGCCCGAAGGCTGGGACACGCGGTTGGGGCGGGACGGGCA
>NZ_RAWC01000111.1:0-28358 GCF_003611685.1 Corallococcus sp. CA049B
TGTGTCGCCCGCGCGGCGCAAGGCGGCGGCCCGGCTCATCGCGCACCTGACGTCCCCGGAGGCGAACCGCGTGCTGGCGCTGCACTACGCGCGCAACCCGCCACGGATGGCGCTGTATGACGACCCGGAGTTGCGCGCGGCGGAGCCGTTCATCGCGGGCCTGAAGGAGGCGCTGGTGAGGGCTCGCCCCCGGCCGGTGACGCCGTACTACCTGCTCATCGCGGACGTGCTCCAGAGCGAGTTCTCCGCCGCGGTGGCGGGCCTGCGGACTCCGGAGGTGGCGCTCACTCGGGCGCAGAAGCAGGTGGATCACCTGACCGGCGAGCAGCCTCCGGAGGAGGAATGAGGGGCGCGGGTTCGCAGGCGCGGGAGCGGCGGCAGGCGTACCTGCTGGTGGCGCCGGCCGTGTTGGTGCTGGCCGTGGTGGCGCTGTACCCGGTGCTGGCGGCGATATGGCTGAGCCTGCACCGCTTCATCCTGGTGTTCGGCGAGCGGCGCTTCACGGGGCTGGAGAACTACGCCTACCTGATGGGAGACGCGCGCTTCTGGTCCGCGCTGGGGAACACGGCGTACTTCACGGCGGTGGCGGTGACGGTGGAGCTGCTGCTCGCGGTGCCGCTGGCGCTGCTGCTCAACCGCGCGTTTCCGGGGAGGGGATTGCTGCGCGCGTCGGTGCTGGTGCCGTGGGCGATTCCCACGGTGGTGAGCGCCCGGCTGTGGGCGTGGATGTTCAACCCGGACTACGGGCTCATCAACCGGCTGCTGGGTGGGGCGGAGATCAACTGGCTGGGGGCGCCGGGGTATGCGTTGCACGCGGCCATCCTGGTGGACGTGTGGAAGACGACGCCCTTCGTGGCGCTGCTGGTGCTGGCGGGGCTGCAGGGCATTCCGGAGGACCTCTACAAGGCGGCGCGAGTGGACGGGGCGTCGGGGTGGCGGCAGTTCCGGTCCATCACGATTCCCCTGCTGAAGCCCGCGCTGCTGCTGGCGGTGCTGTTCCGGTCGCTGGACGCGTTCCGCGTGTTCGACGCCATCTACGTGCTGACGGAGGGCGGGCCCGCGAACACGACGGAGACGCTGAGCATCTACGCGTACAAGACGCTGATGCGCTCCGGGGACTTCGGGTACGGCAGCGCGTTGTCGGTGGCGACGTTCCTGTGCGTGGTGCTGCTGGCGGTGGTGTGGCTGCGCTGGCTGGGGCGCGAGGAGGGGCGGCGATGAAGCGGCCGGGGCTGGGCACGGCGCTGGCCGTGGTGGCGTTCCTCACGTTCTTCCTGGGGCCGTTCCTGTGGCAGGTGCTGACGAGCCTGTGGCCGGACGGCGAGCTGACCCGGCCGTGGCCTTCGCACCTGACGGGGGCGAACTACGAGAGCGTGTTGTTCGGGCGGCCGTTCCTGTGGGCGGTGGTGAACTCGCTGGTGGTGGCGACGCTGACGACGGTGTTCTGCCTCACGGTGGGGGCGTCCGCGGCGTTCGCGCTGGCGAAGCTGGAGTTCCGGGGGCGGGGGCTGCTGCTGTCCGCGGCGCTGGGCGTGTCGATGTTCCCGCCCATCGCGACGGTGAGCCCGCTGTACCTCATCCTCAGCGCGGTGGGGCTGCGGGACAGCCTGGTGGGGCTGGCGCTGCCGTACACGACGTTCGCGCTGCCATTGACGCTGTGGGTGCTGACGTCGTTCTTCCGCCAGCTGCCGGATGAGCTGTACCGCGCGGCGCGGGTGGATGGGTGCACGCCGGTGGGCGCGTTCCGGAGGGTGTTGTTGCCCCTGGCGGCGCCGGGGCTGGCGACGACGGCCATCCTGGTCTTCATCTTCGCGTGGAACGAGTTCCTCTACGCGCTGACGTTCCTGTCCACGCCGGAGAAGCGCACGGTGCCGGTGGCCATCAGCCTCTTCGCCAGTGAGTACAAGGAGCCGTGGGGAGAGATCGCCGCCGCGTCGGTGGTGGCCACGCTGCCGCTGGTGGTGCTCACGGTGCTGTTCCAGCGGCGCATCGTGTCCGGGCTCACGGCTGGCGCGGTGAAGGAGTAGGCCTACGGGCGGCTTCGCGCGCGGGGCAGCCAGTAATCAGGCCGGCGGCGCAGGTGCGCGATGGCGAGCACCACCACGTCCTCGTCGCGGACGAGGTAGGGCAGGGCGAAGGGATATTCCGGAAGCAGGAAGCGACGGATGGGCGGCGTGTGACGGAGGTCCGGCCAGTAGGGCCAGCGGTCTGGAGCCGCTGCGATATCCCTCAACGCCTGTCGAACGGCAGAGTCAAAGAGGCCACCGAGTCCACGGTGTTGCTCCTCATACCAGTCCGATGCCGCATCGAGTTCCGAGTCGGCGGCGGGATGCAGTTGGAAGGGCATGTGTGGCGTGGGGACCTATCGACGCCGACGTGCACGCTCCTCCATCTTTCTCTCTACCTCTTCGAGGCTGACAAGCTTCACTGTGCCGTCGAGGACTTCCTGGGCGCGACGGCTGATTTCCTCACCCCATGCTTTTTCAGCGTCCTCCGCGCTGCCCATCAGCCTATGGGCGAGCTGTCTCTGGTCTTCCGGAGAAAGCAGCTGGGCCAGGGTAAAGACTTCATCGAGTGTCGCCATCACCATCATTCTAGCTCCTCCGTGAGTCATTCGCTCGCGCGCAGGCCGCATGCCTGCTCGTGCAGCGGAGGAACCTTCCTACCTGAAGGGTCTGACAGCTACCGGCCTACCGCTTCGACCTCCGCCCAGAGGCGCTTGTCTTCGAGCGCTGTATCCAGCGGCGCCCGTCGCTCCGCGATGCGCAGGAGTACGGCGGCCAGCTGGTCCAGGTGCATGGGCTTCAGCTTGTGCAGCAGTGGCAGCTTGCCCAGTGTGTGCAGGATGCCGGGCGGCGCGTGGTATTCGCCCTCCAGCGCGGGGGGCCGCACCATCGTGTAGGGGATGCCGCTCTCGCGGACGATGCGCTCCGCTTCCGCCTTGGCTTTGAGATACGCGCCCACCGGGCTTCCTGCTCCCACCGACGTGAGCAGCACGAAGTGGTCCACCCCCGCCGCCTTCGCCGCGTCCACCAGCTGCCGCGTGGTGCCGATGTCGCTCGTCTCGTAGGTGTCCCCCGCCGCGAAGCGCTTGCGCATCGTGCCGATGAGCTGGAGCACCGTGGTGCTGCCCTTCATCGCCTCCACCAGCGCGGGCCCGTCCGCCAGCTCCAGCACCGCCTTCCTCGGCCAGTGGCACGCGGGCTCCGTGCTCGCGCTCCTGGGGCGCACGTGCGGCGTCACGGAGATGCCCTGGGCCAGGGCCTGCCGCATCAACGTGCGGCCCGTCGCGCCCGTGGCGCCCGCGACGAAGAGATGACGAGGCGCTGCGCTGCTCATGGTGATGCCTCCCGGGCCTGCCTGCGCGGCCCCTGGGAGCGCTTCTTGAGCACACGGCCCGCCCCTTGCCCACTGTTTCCAGGGGCCACGCGTGAAAGCGGACAGCCGGCCTTCAGCGGTTCGCCTGCTCGGACTGGACCTCGCGCGCCTTCGTGAGGTCGTCCAGGAAGATGGCCTCCAGCTGACGTGCCGCCTCCACGTCCTCCAGGACCAGCGAACCTTCCTCCAGCAGATTGAACGACAGCGCGTCGTAGTTGATGGACCCCACCAGCACGAGCCGGTCATCCACCAGCATCGTCTTCGCGTGCATCATTGACGGCTGGTACTCCCAGAGCCGCACGCCCGCTGCCCGCAGCGTGTCGTAGCTCTGACGCTGGAGCAGCGTGATGGCCGGCTGATCATTCTTGTCCCCCGGTGCCAGCACCCGCACGTCCACGCCCGCGCGCGCCCTCTCCACCAGCAGCGCCGTCAGCGCGTCGTTGGGCGTGAAGTACGCCTGCGAAATCCACAGCCGCTTCTTCGCCGCCTTCACCATCAGCTGCGTCAGCCGCTCCGCGCGCGTCACCTCCGGGTTCGCCGTGCTGCTGACGAAGGCCGCCCAGCCCTCACCCGCGGCGTCCAGGCCGGGCTGGTCCACCGACAGCGTGGGGAAGTCCGTCTGGGGCAGGAGCTCGCCCGTCGTCTCCTGCCAGTTCTCCGCGAACGCCTGCTGGAGCTGCGCCACCACCGGGCCCTGGACCCGCACGTTGGTGTCGCGCCATTCCTTCTCATTGCGCGCGTCGCCCAGCCACTCGTCCTGGATGGCGAGCCCTCCGGTGATGGCCACCTTGCCGTCCACCACGAGAATCTTCCGGTGATTGCGCGCCAGGTTCTCGTCCGCTGGCAGCGGGCGGAACAGGTGGGCTTCGCAGCCGGCCGCTTCCAGCCGGGGCTTCACCTCCGACTCGAAGGGGCCGCTGCCCAGCGGATCCACCAGCACGCGGCAGTGCACGCCCTTCCGGGCCCGCGCGGCCAGCGCTTCAATCATCCGGTCGGACGCACGGCCTGGCCGCCAGATGAACATCACGATGTGGATGGAGGCGCGGGCCCGGCCGATTTCTTCCACCATCACGTCGAATACGGCGCCGTTGTTCGCCCACCGGATGCGGTTGCGCGGTTCCATCCGCACGCCCGTCGTCTGGTACAGCGCCGATGCGAAGCCCGCCCCACGCGAACCCACCTGCCCCGTGAGCTGGAATGGACGAGACGACTCCTTCGTGTTGCACGCGGACGGACATCCCGCGAGCAGCAACGCCCCCACCACTCCCCCCAACCATCGTCCGCCCTTGCTCACGCCCGTTGCCCGCGCCTCCTAAGCTTCAGGGGTAGGCACCCCCGGGTGACGTGTCACCCGTGAGCGCGAGAGGAGTGTTCTCTGTCCACGGTGTGAGTGTGCGCACAGGGCGGTGAGGTAGGTATGTCGATCCTCCACGACGTGGGCCGTCTTTTTCGACGAAACCCCCGCTGTCCCCCGAAAGGTCCGTCCCATGGCCCGCTACCTGATGCTGCTGCACGAGAACCCCGCCCACTTCGCCGCCATGTCCCCCGCCGAGCTGCAGGCCATCGTGGAGGAGTACGCCCGGTGGAGTGACGGGCTGCTCCAGGAGGGCCGCCTGCTCCAGGGCGAGAAGCTGCGCGACGAGGGCGGCCGGCGCCTGAAGCAGCAGGGTGGACAGGTGCTCGTGTCGGACGGGCCGTACGCGGAGGTGAAGGACGTGGTGGGCGGCCTCTTCATCCTGTCCGCGGATTCGTACGACGCCGCCGTGGCCCTGGCCCGGACGTGTCCGCACCTGCGCTACGGCGGTGAGGTCGAGCTTCGCGCCATCGAAGAGGTCTGACGGCGTGCCCTCCGCGACGCAGGTGCTGGAGCTGGCCTTTCGCGAGTGGTCCGCGGGGCTCGTCGCGGCCCTGGCCCGGCGCGTGGGGCTGGGGCGGTTGGACCTGGCGGAGGACTCGGTGCAGTTCGCCATGCTCCAGGCGGCGCGGACGTGGGGCTTCCACGGCATTCCCGAGCAGCCTCGCGCGTGGCTGCTGCGCGTGGCGCTGAACCGGCTGACGGACCTCTTGCGGCAGCGCGCGCCGGAGGTGGGCTCGGAGTCCGTGGAGGAGGCTGGGCCTCTGGAGGAGGAGCCCACGCGCTTCGCGGCGGAGCTTCCGGACGATGCGCTGCGGTTGCTCTTCGCGTGCTGTCATCCGGCGCTGTCCCGCGAGATGCAGGTGACGCTCACGCTGAAGGTGGCGTGTGGCTTCTCCGTGCGCGAGGTCGCCGCCGCGCTGCTCGCGGACGAGCCCACCGTGGCGCAGCGGTTGGTGCGCGCGAAGCGGACGCTGCGCGCCTGCCGCGCCACGCTGGAGGTGCCCGCTCCGGAGGCGCTGCCGGAGCGGCTGGGCGCGGTGCACGCCGCGCTCTACCTGCTCTTCAACGAAGGCTACGAAGCCTCCGAGGGCCACGACCTGTCCCGCGCGGAGCTGTGCTCGGAGGCGCTGCGCCTGGCGGAGGTGTTGCTGTCACACGCGGGGACCACGACGCCGGAGGGCCATGCGCTGGCGGCGCTGTTCTGCTTCCGCACCGCGGGGCTTCCGGGCCGCGTGGATGCACGGGGCGCGTTCGTGCCGCAGGAGGCTCGGACCGGGACGGAGTCGTCGCCCCTGTTGATTGCGCGGGGGCTGTGGCACCTGCGTGCTTCCATGGGGACGGTGCTGACGCCGCTGCACCTGGAGGCGGAGATCGCCCTCGTGCATGCGAAGACGGCCACGCCGGGGCCGGAGGACAGCGCCCGGTTGTTGCGGCTGTACGACGCGCTGCGACGCGCTGCTCGAACTCAAGCCGTCGCCCATAGTCGCGCTGGGGCGGGTGGTGGCGCTGTCGCGCGTGCGCGGGCCGGCCGAGGCGCTGGAGGCGTTGGGCCGCTTGCGCTCGGAGGCCGTGCTGCGGCGGTACCCGTATCGCTTCGCCGTGGAGGGCATGCTGCTGGAACAGGTAGGGGCGCGGGGCAGGGCGGCGGATTGCTTCCGTCAGGCCGCGACGCTGGCGCGGACGTCTCCGCAACGTGAGTACCTGCTCTCCCGGGCCCGAGCCTGCGAGTAGGAGGCTGCGTGCTACCGTCCCGCTCCGTCGAGACACCGGGAGCGGACATGGCGTTGAGCACGTCGGATGACTTCAAGTCGGACCTGGGCATGGAGCCCCGCCACCTGCTGCCCATCGTGTCGCGATTGAATGACTTCATCCGGCCGTTCTGCGCCGCGCTCGATGCGTTCCATGCGGACTGGAGCGGCTGGGGCAAGGCCTCGTACTACTTCACGGGCAAGCAGGCGTGGGTGGACGCGAAGCTGAAGGCGCTCGATACGGCGGAGCACCTGCTGTATCGGCTCTGCGACCTGGAGCAGGAGCGGCTCGCGCATTCCAAGGCGTCGCGGCTGCTGTTGATGCGGCTGCTGGTGGAGATCCAGGAGACGCATATCGAGATGGTGGACTACGTCCACGTGAACAACCTGAAGCTCTTTACGCCGGACCGCGGGACGCTGGGGACCGCCGCGCTGAATCAGCTGGACGCGGACTGGGATGCGCTGCGCAACGGCACGGGCGCGGTGAAGCTGCCCACGGGTCCGCAATACGCGCGCGGCAACCGCGAGGTGCGCGCCATCCACGCCCGGCTGCTGTCCCGCACGCATGGCCGGGAGTTGATGCGGTGGATCCTCAGGGACACGGAGGCGGATCCGGAGTGGCCGGTGACGCTGGTGTTGACCCAGGCGTTCACGCCCTCCGCCAACTTCCGGCAGAAGGTGGTGGTCAACAAGCAGCGGCTGCAGGCGACCTCCGATGAGCTCAATCGCCTGAAGGCCGAATACGAAGGGATGACCCAGGAGCTGTCCCGCATCGAGGAGTCCTCGCGGCGAGGCAGTGAGCCGTGGGGCGAGCTGCGCAGCCGCCTGGCGTCGACGTCCAAGCCCTACGCCGAGCTGACCGAGGCGCGTGAAGCGCTGAGCAAGCCCATGTTCGCGATGGAGGAGGAGCTCGGCTGGTACGACGAGGACGGCCACGGGGAGGACTACCTGTTGAGCGAACCCGCGCCGGGGCTCGCGGGCAAGCGCCCCACCGGGGGACGCGGCTCACAGCTCAGCCTGCGCTCCGGGCTGCGCGACAGCACGCAGCGCAACTACTCCCGCGACCAGCACCCCATCCCCGCGCCGGCGTTCATCGTGTACGGGCACGAGCTCATCCACATCCTGCAGAACCGCTACCCCACGCGGATGGTGTTGCAGCCCCTGAACTACACGACCGGGCACACGAAGCACGGCTACAGCAACACCACGGAGCACGAGACCATCCGCGCGCTGCGCAAGCTCCGCACGGACGCGCACCTGCCCTTCTACGAGAACCAGCTCCGCGACGAGCACCAGCTCACGAAGCGCAAGCACCACACCGGCACATCGGCTTTCGAGTTGGGCGAGACGGACTGAAGCACACGCGCTACCTGCGTTGATCCCCCGGAGGCGTGGCCACCACCTCCCGCCCCAATTCCAGCATCGTGGCGCTCTCCGACGGATCCGGGCGCTTGTCCCGCAGCGTGACGAACTCCTCCGCCGCCGTGGGGTGGATGCCCACCGTGGCGTCGAGCTGCTTCTTCGTCACGCCGCACTTCAGCGCCACCGCGAGCCCCTGGATGATCTCCGGCGCGTCCGCTCCCACCATGTGGAAGCCCAGCACTCGCTCCGTGCCTCGCTCCACCACCACCTTCATCATCGATCGCTCATCACGGCCCGTCAGCGTGTGCTTCATGGGCCGGAAGCTGGAGACGTAGACGTCCACCTTGCCGTACCGCTCCATCGCCTCGCGCTCCGTGAGCCCCACCGTGCCCACGGGCGGCTGGCTGAAGACCGCGGATGGCACGTTCTCGTGGTCCATCGTCACCGGGTTGTTCCGGTACAGCGTCTCCACCATCGCGCGCCCCTCCGCGATGGCCACCGGCGTGAGGTTGAGCCGGTCCGTCACGTCCCCCACCGCGTAGATGCTCTCCACCGATGAGCGCGACTGCGCGTCCACCACCACCGCGCCGCGCTCGTTCAGCTTCACGCCCGCCTCCTCCAGGCCCAGGCCCTGCGTGTTCGGCACGCGGCCGGTGGAGTACAGCACCGCGTCCACCTCCAGCGTGTCCCCCATGCGCGTCAGCAGGCTGAGCGTGCCGTCCTCGCGCTTCTCGATGTCCTGGACGAACGTCTCCGGGCGGATGTCCACGCCCTTCTTGCGCATCTCCTGCGTCAGCGCCGCGCGGATGTCATTGTCGAAGCCTCGCAGCACCGTGTCGCCGCGAATCAGCATCGTCACCTTCGCGCCCAGCGCCGCGAAGATGCCCGCGAACTCCACGCCGATGTAGCCGCCTCCCACCACCGCCACCCGGCGCGGCAGCGTGGGCAGCTCCAGCGCCTGCTCGGACGTGAGCGCGTGCTCGATGCCCGTCACCTCTGGCAGGTAGGGCCTCCCGCCCGTGGCCACCAGGATGCGCTCCGCCGTGTAGCGCTTGCCCGCGACCTCCACCGTGTGCGCGTCCACCACCCGGCCCCGGCCCTCCACCAGCGTCACGCCCGCGTCGCGCAGCAGCCGCCCGTAGATGCCCGTCAGCCGGTCCAGCTCCTTCGCCTTCACCGCCTGGAGCTTCTTCCAGTCCTGCGCGGGGCCGTTCACCGTCCAGCCGTAACCGGCCGCGTCCTCGAAGTCGTAGCGGTAGTGCGCCGCGTACACGAGCAGCTTCTTGGGCACGCACCCTCGCAGCACGCACGTGCCGCCCACGCGCCCCTCCTCGCAGATGGCCACCTTCGCGCCGGAGGCCCCCGCGCGCCGGCTGGCCGCCACGCCGCCCGACCCCGCGCCCACTGTGAACAAGTCGAAGTCGTAGCCCGCCATCCGGTGTCCTCCCTGCGTCAAAAGTGATGTTTCAGCGCCGAAGTGGGAAGGAACCCTGCCGGGCCCCGCCCGCCGGGCTGCTCCCCAGGGTCCGAAGCGCCTCCTGCTTCGGCTGCCCCCGATACATTCAATCCCCCTCCCGCACGAGAAGGGGAGATATCCTTACCGCGCGTAAGGGCGGCTCCCCCTCATGTCTCACCCCCCCTCCTGTCAGACCTCCCCTCGGGCGGATGCCCCGGACGTAGACCCGTCTCCGGGCATGGATCCGGAAGTCGTGGGGCGCCGGTACCGCATCCTCGACCTGCTGGGGCGCGGCGGCGCGGGCACCGTGTGGCGCGCGCAGGACGGGCTGTCCGGGCCGGTGGCCCTCAAGCGGCTGCACAAGACGGTGGCGGACCTGGCGCGGCGGCCCGGACGGGGCACCCCTTCCGCCTTCGCCACGCAGGGCATGGCGCTGTCGCTGGCCCATGAGTTCCAGACGCTGGTGTCGCTGCGCCACCCGCACGTCATCCGCGTGCTGGACTACGGCTTCGACGCCGAGGGCCGGCCCTACCTGGCCATGGACCTGCTGGAGGACGCGCGCACGCTGGTGGAGGCCGGCACGGACGCGCCCCTGGCGACGCAGGTGGGGCTGCTCATCCAGACGCTCCAGGCGCTCGCGTACCTGCACCGGCGCGGCATCATCCACCGCGACCTGAAGCCCGGGAACGTGCTGGTGGTGCGCGGCCAGGTGAAGGTGCTGGACTTCGGCCTGGCCGTGGGCCGCGACCAGCAGGGCCGCCGCGCGCAGCCCGCGGGCACCCCCGGCTACCTGGCCCCGGAGCTCTTCGAGGACCAGCCCCCGTCCGAGCTGACCGACCTGTTCGGCTTCGGCGCCATGGCGTGCCAGATGTTCTTCGGCCGGCTGCCCCACGCGGGCCAGGTGTTCGCGACGCCGGGCTTCCCGCCCGCGCTCAAGGCCCTGCTGGAGCAGCTGGTGGCGCCCGAGGCCCACCGCCGTCCGCGCGACGCGGAGGCCGTCATCACCGCGCTGAGCGACGCCGTGGGACAGCCCCGGCCCGCCGAGTCCGCCGCCACGCGCGAGAGCTTCCTCCAGTCCGCGCGCTTCGTGGGCCGCGTGGCGGAGCGCGAGCACCTGACGGACGTGCTCGACGCGGCGCTCGCGGGCCAGGGCGGCGCGTGGCTCATTGGCGGCGAGAGCGGCGTGGGCAAGTCGCGCCTGCTGGAGGAGGTGCGCTCGCTGGCGCTGGTGCGCGGCGCGATGGTGCTGCGCGGCCAGGCGGTGGACACCGGCGGCGTGCCCTACCAGGAGTGGCGCGCGGTGCTGCGCTGGCTGCCCATGCTCACGGAGCTCTCCGACCGAGAGGCGCGCGTGCTCCGGCCGCTGGTGCCGGACCTGGAAGCGCTGCTGGGTCGCGAGGTGCCCGCCGCGCCGGAGCTGGACGCGGACATGGCGCACCTGCGCCTGCACCAGACGGTGGAGGACCTCTTCGCCCGCCTGTCGCAGCCCACCGTGGTCATCCTGGAGGACCTGCATCAGGCGCACGCCGAATCGCTCCAGCTCCTCGCGCAGCTCGCGGCGAGGGCGCCGGGGCTGCCGCTGCTCTTGCTCGTGAGCTTCCGCGACGACGAGTCCCCGCAGCTGCCGGAGCACCTGCCCGGCACCCGCGTGCTGCGGCTGCAGCGGCTCAACGCGGAGGAGATCGCCCAGCTGGGCGAGTCCATGCTGGGCGCCGTCGGCCGCCGGCCGGATGTGGTGGAGCTCTTGCGCCGCGAATCGGAGGGCAACCCGTTCCTGCTGGTGGAGGTGGTGCGCGCGCTGGCGGAGGACGCGGGCGGCCTGGACCGGCTGGGCGCCGTCGCGCTGCCCCAGCGCGTGTGGGCGGGCGGCATGCGCGCGCTGGTGCAGCGCCGGCTGGAGAAGGTGCCCCGGGAGGCGCGGGAGCTGCTGGACGTGGCGGCGCTGCTGGGCCGGGAGCTGGACCTGGCGGTGCTGGAGCGGGCCGCGCCCGGCGTGGACGTGGAGGCGTGGCTCACCGACTGCGCGGCGGCGGCGGTGCTGGACGTGGCCGACGGCCGCTGGCGCTTCGCGCACGACAAGCTGCGCGAGCGGCTGCTGGAGGACCTGTCCCCGGCGCTCCGGCCCGCGCTCCACCGGCGCGCGGCCCAGGCGCTGGAGGCGGCCCACCCCTCGGGGCATGCCGCCGCGCTGTCGTACCACTGGGGGCAGGCCGGGGACGCTGCTCGTGAAGCCCACCACGCGCGCATCGCGGGCGAGGAGGCGCTGGCGGTGGGGGCGTGCCGGGAAGCGCTGCCGTTGCTCTCCCGGGCGCTGGCGGTCGCGCCCCAGGCCACGCCGCTGGAGCAGGGCCGCGTGGAGGCGCTGCTGGCGGAGGCGCGCTTCCAGCTGGGGGACCTGGAGGCCTTCCGCGCGCACGCGGAGGCGGCGCTCGCGCACTTCGGCTGGCGCGTGCCCTCGTCTCGCGTGGGGTGGGTGCTGGGCACGCTGACGCAGGCGCTGTCCCGGCTGGCGCAGAGCGCGCGGCCGGATGCGTACGTGGATGACTCCAGGCGGCGCCGGGAGACGCGGCGGGTGGCGGGCCGGCTGCTGATGCGGCTCACCGACGCGTTCATCTACGCGCAGGAGGCGCTGCCGGTGCTCTGGAGCGGCCTGCGCATGCTCAACCTGTGCGAGCCCGCGGGGCCCACGCCGGAGCTGGCGCGCGGCTACACGGTGATGGCGGTGGTGGCGGGCACGGTGCCGGTGCACCGCGTGGCGGACGCGTGGGTGAAGCGGGCGCAGGAGGTGGCCGAGAGCGTGGGCCGCCCCGCGGACCTGGCCTACGTGCTCAACCGCAACGCGGTGTGCGCGGTGTACCAGGCGCGCTGGCAGGACGTGGAGACGTGGCTCGCGCGAGCGACGGCCATCGTGGACTCGGTGGGGGACCTGCGTCTGGCGGAGGAGTGCCGCGCGCTGCTCACCGTGTCCGCCATGTACCGGGGCCAGTTCTCGCGGGGCCTGCCGCTGATGGACTGGCTGGAGGCGTCCGCGGTGCGCCGGGGCTCGGCGCAGACGCAGCACTGGGCCCAGCACTATCGCGCGCACATGCTGCTGCGGCTGGGGGAGCACGCTCGGGCTCGCGTGGCGCTGGAGCCGGCGCTCGCGTGGACGGAGGCGCATGGCGGCGCCACCGACCGCATCATCACGGACGGCACGCTGGCGCTCCTGTGCCTGCGCGAGGGCGACGCGGCGGGTGCCCGCGCGGCGGCGGAGAAGGCGCTGGTGCGGCTGTCCGCGGGCAAGCCGGTGGCGCACTTCGTCTACTTCGGCGCGACGGCGGTGGCGGAGGTGCTGCTCACCCTCCTGGCTCGCGAGACGCCCGGGCCCGGCTTGCAGGCGCTCACGCACAGCGCTCGGTCCGCGCTCCAGGAGGTCGAGCGCTTCGCGCGGGTGTTCCCCTTCGGCGAGCCCGCCGCGTGGCTGTGGCGCGGCTGCGAGGCGTGGCTCGCGGGCAAGCACCGCAAGGCCTTCCGCGCGTGGGCGCGCTGCATCGCGGAGTCGGACGCGCGGGGCATGCCCTACGAGGCGGCGCGCGCTCGGCTGGAGTGGGCGCGGCACCTGCCCGCGGACGACGCGGAGCGCGCGGAGCTGCTGCGGCGGGCGGCGGAGGACTTCACCCGGCTGGGGGCGCGCGAGGACCTGGCGCGGACCCTGGCCGAACAGGGGACGGCAGGGTGACGAAGCGATGATGTGGCTGCGGGACGTGGCGTTGCTGGCATGCCCGGATTGCCGGGGCCAGCTGGTGTGGCACGGGCAGCGCGAGGACGACCGGCTGGACGAGGGACGTCTGCTCTGCGGTGGCTGCGGCGAGACGTGGACGGTGGAGGACGGGCTCGCCCGGCTTTACCGCGAGGACCGCGTGCAGGGCACGGACCGCCTGATGCGCCACCTCTACGACGGGCTGCCCGCGCTGCACGACCCGCTGACCGCGGTGCTGACGCCGCTGTTCCAGTCCGTCTCCGAGTCGCGGATGCGCGACGGGTACATGCGCAGGCTGGAGCTGGGCGCGCTGAAGCCTCGCGACGACGGACAGCCCGTGCGCGTGCTGGAGGTGGGCGTGGGCGCGGGCGCGAACCTGCCGCGCATCCGGGGCGCGCTGCCGCCGGGCCTTCCCGTGGAGGTGTGGGGCCTGGACCTGAGCACCGGAATGCTGGCGCAGTGCGGGAAGCGGCTGCGCAAGGGCCGCGGCGTGAAGGACACGCGGCTTTTGGTGGCGGACGCGCACGCGCTCCCGTTCAAGGACGGCCTGTTCGACCGCGTCTTCCACGTCGGCGGGATTGGGAGCTACCGCCAGCCCGCGGTGGCGCTGCGGGAGATGGCGCGCGTGGCCAGGCCCGGCACGCCGCTGGTGGTGGTGGACGAGCAGCTGGACGCGGCCTTCCGCCCGTCGCTGTTCCAGCGCGCCGCCTTCCGCGCCCTCACGTTCTACACGCGCGACGCGAAGAGCCCCCGCGACCTGCTGCCTCGGAACGCCGAAGGCGTCATCGAAGAACAGGTGTCACCGTTCTACTACTGCCTCACGTTCCGCGTTCCAGCCGTCACGGGTTGAGCACCAGGTCCAGCAGCTTCAGCGTCATGCCGCCCGTGAAGTCGATGGTGGCGCCGTTGAACCACGCGGCGTCGTCTCCCACGAGCACGGTGACGAAGCGGGCCACGTCGTCCAGCGTGCCCATGCGCCCAGCGGGGGTCATGGCCGCGTGGCGCGCTTCCAGCCGGGCCAGCGCCTCCGGCGAGTAGACGTGGCGCAGCGCGGGCGTCATCACCGTGCCGAACTTGAGCAGGTTCACGCGGTGGCCCTTCGGGCCCAGCTCCATGGCCAGGTGGCGCACGTACATCTCCAGCGAGGCCTTGGCGGCGCTGATGAGGCCGGTGTTGCCCAGGTGCGTCTCATCCAGCGGGTTCTGCAGGCCCAGCAGGCGCGCGTCCGGGGCCAGCAGGTCGCGTTGCACCAGGGCCTGCGTCCAGTACACGAACGAGTGCGCCATGCAGTCGAAGGTGCGCTGGATGCGGCGCGGGTGCAGCCGGTCCGGTCCCTCGGAGAGGAAGCGGCCCACGGACGCTCCGGCGATGGCGTGCACGAACAGCTTCACGCTGCGGGGGCCCGCGCGCTGGAGCAGCTCGTCCGCGCCGGCCTCGGCGGCTTCGGGCGTGGAGGCATCCGCCTGCCGCAGGTGCACGTCCCGGCCCGCGTCGCGCACGCGGGCCTCCAGCTCCCGCGCGGTGTCCGGGTAGCGGCCCCGGTGCACGCCGAAGACGTTCAGCCCCGGCTTGCGCGCGACGGCCTCCGCGATGGCCGCGCCCGAGCCCGAGGAGGCACCGAGGATGAGCGCCCACGCCGGGGGAGCACCCTCCGATGCGGCTGGAGCGGATCCGCCTGGGACAGGTGGCACGTGCATGGTGCTCCCATCATAGGAACCCACGCACGGTGGGGCTCGGGAGACGGTAGGGGTCCTCGACGGAAAGGGGGATGGAGTGGAAAGATCCACCCATGCCCTCGGTGAAATGCCTCTTCGCGTGGCTGACGATGCCAGCCCTTGCACTGCTCGCGGCTTGTGCCCATGGTTCCTCGGACGAAACGAGGTCGGAGGCGGAGCAGGAACTCTCCACCCTGTACCAGCGCACCTGCGGTGGGAGGCTGGCGCAAGCGTGCTTCGAGCAGGCCGAGCGCCTTCGCACTGGCGACGGCGTCACGAAGGACGTGGCGCGCGCGGCGACGCTGTACGAGCTGGGCTGCAACGGCGATGACGTGCGCGCGTGCGTGGCGCTGGGGGTGTTGAAGGAAGAGGGCCGTGGCGTCGCGAAGGACGAGGCCGAGGCGGCGCGGCTGTACGCGCGGGGCTGTGAACGCTCTCAACCCGAGGGCTGCGGCCACCTGGCGTTGCTGTATGGCGAGGGCCGGGGCGTGGCGAAGGACGCCGCGCAGGCGGTGCGCCTCTACGAGCGCGGCTGCGCCGGGGATGACCGGCTGTCGTGCAACAACCTGGGCGTGCTGAAGCTGATGGGCGGCTTCGGCGTCGAGCAGGACGTGGCGGCGGGCATGGGGATGCTGGTGCAGGCGTGCAACCGGAGCCTTGGGGTCGCCTGTCTCACGGTGGCGCGCGAGTTCGACCAGGGCGTGCGCACGCGCAAGGACGCGCGGCTCGCGGCCAGCTACTTCCGCACGGCGTGCGGCCTGGGAGAGAAGGACGCGTGCGCCTTCGCGAACGCGGCGGTGGCGGCGAAGCCGGAGCTCACGCCCGTCACCACGCCAGAGGAGGGCGCGAAGCTGGAGGAGATCCGCGCCATGTGCGAGACGGGCTCGGGCGTGGGCCTGGGCATGGCGTGCTACGTGATGGGCACCGCGTACGAGAAGGGCGCGGGCGTGGCGGTGAACCCCGGCCGCGCGACGATGTTCTACCAGCGCGCGTGCGACCACGAAGTGCCGGAGGCCTGCGGCGACGTGCGGCGCATGCTGGGACTCACGGCGGACGGCACGAAGGCCGAGGCGCCGAAGCAGTCCGTGTTGCAGTCGCTCCAGCTGGATCCGGCGAAGACGACTCCCGAGAAGCCGAAGCAGTCCGTGCTGGAGTCGCTCCAGCTGGATGCGGGCAGGGGCTCCGCGAACGCGAAGCCCACGCCGCGAGCCTCCGTCGACCGCTGGAAGGACGAATGCCGGGACGGAGCGGGTGAAGGGGATGCGTGCGCCCGGCTCGGGGACGAGCTGCTGGGCGGGAGCTCGGGGCTCCCGGTGGACGCGGCGAAGGGAATGAAGCTGCTGGAGGAGGCCTGCATGAAGCGCACGGCCTCCGCCTGTGCGCGGCTTGGCTCCTTGACGTTCTTCGGCAACGGACTCCTGGGGGTCCAGCGAGCGCCCCTCGTGGGCCTCGTCCTCCTGGAGACGGGATGCGAAGCGCGCGACGGCGGCGACGCGTGCCACGTGCTGGGCCGGGCCCAGCTCAACATCCCCGGCCGGTACGCGAACGCGGCGAAGGGCATGCAGGCCTTCCGGGATGGATGCTTCAACCACGAGGACCCCGAGAGCTGCTCCCGGTTCCTCCGTGTGACGCGGCAGCTCGCCGACTCGGGGCCGGAGGAGGTGCGCGCGGACGCGCGACGCAGCATCCCCGCCATCCAGGCCCAGGCCTGCAAGGCGCGCGTGAAGGGGGCCTGCAAGGACCTGGACCAGCCGCTGCCGAAGGACACCCTGCGGGTGCGCCACCTGCGGGCGGACTGCGACGCGGGGGACCCGGATGCCTGCGCGGACCTGGCGCATGCGTACCAGAAGGGCGACAGCGTCGAGCGCGACCTCGAGGAGGAGCTCCGGGTGGCGGGGAAGGGGTGCGCGGGGGGCAGCACCCAGGCCTGCTTGTGGCTGGCGAAGCGCTACAGCGAGAAGAGCTCCGGGGGGGCGCCCCGCGACCTGGAGGCCGCCTTCGCGCGCGCGGAGCAGGCCTGTGCCATGAAGTCCGGGGACGCGTGCGAGTTGCTTGAAACCCTCCTGCGGGAGCACCGGCATCTGGGGGCGGATGCACCGCAAGTCCAGGCGGCCCGGGCGCGGGCCTGCCTGTACTGGTCCGCGTCGTGGCGCGAGAGGCAATGCGCGAAGTAGGCCTCAGCCGCCCTGGAGCCGGAGCGCCGCAGCCACCAGCGCGGCGTTGTCCTCCGTGCGCTGGCCATCCGGCAGCGTGAGTGTGTCCTCCAACCCGATGCGCGTGTCGAAGCCGTGGCGCCGGGCCCATCCGAGCACGGCCCACGCGCCGCCCTCGGAGCCGTGCACGAGCAGGGGACACGCGAGGCCCGTGGCGCGCAGCAGGTGCACCAGCGTCCGCGCCTCCTGACATGCGGCCTCCGGTTGGGAGGACTGCGTCTCCACGAGGATGCGCAGGCACCTCGAAGCACGGGGCCACGCCATGAGCCGGCTCACGTCCTCAGGGAACCACACGCCCGCCTCCACGCCGATGTCCGCATCGAGCAGCGCGTCCGCGATGGACTCCCAGCCGGGCTCGGACAGGTTGACGGAGGCGAAGTCGGGACGGGTGCTGGCGGACAGCGCCTTCCAACTGGCGATACGCGCGTGGCGCGCCTTCACGTCCGGGACCATCCACGCGCCGGTGCTGACGCCCACGGGCACCCCCGGACAGGCGTGGCGGATGGCGGACACCGCCACGCCGATGTCCGCCGCGTCCAGGGACTCGCCGCCGTGCGGCGCGCGCGGATGCACGTGGAACGCTCCCGCGCCCGCGGCGTGACAGGCGGCGGCGTCGCGTGCGAGCGCTTCGGGGGTGACGGGCAGCCGGGGATGAGCCGCGGACGCGCGGGCTCCGTTGAGACATACCTTGAGCAGCATGCGCGGGATGAAGCCACGAAAGACACCTGCTCCACGGGCTTCGTGAAGTTGCTCCGTCCGCTGGTGGAAAGCCCGCTGCACGAAGGGATGGGTGGGTTGTTCCCGGGTCCGTCCGCGTTTACCGATGAAGGACGCATCCCCAGCGCCGTGGAGAAGGAGTTCCCTTCGTGCGTCCCCCGGAGAAGGTCGTGTTCGGCCACACCGTCGAAGGCCTGCTGGTGACCCTGGACGGACATCTGGAAGGCCCGCTGCGGACGCGGTTGAAGGCCGTGGGGCTGGACCTGGACCAGCAGCTGGCGCCCGCCTACCCCCGGGACCAGTGGCACCAGATGTTGCTCCTGGGCGCGCAGGAGCTCTTCCCCCACCACTCCGTCGCGCAGGCGCACTGGCACCTGGGCCAGCGCTTCGTCACGGCCTACTTCGCCACCCGCATCGGCCGCGCGCTCCAGGGCGTGGTGAAGTTCCTGGGCCCCGCGCGCACCCTGGAGCGCACGGCGCGCAACATGGCCTCCGGCAACAACTACCTGCACGTGGACGTGGAGCGCCTGGCCGCCACCGACTACCGGCTCCGGGTGAGCGAAGGGGGCATCCACCCGGAGTTCATCGGGGCCCTGTGCCACTTCGGCACGCTGACCACCGGCGTGCAGGGACTCACCACCGTGGTCGAGGGCCGCGAAGGGCCCGCCGCGACGTACCGCATGCGCTGGTAGCGGGCCCCGTGCTCAGCCGTGGGAGATGACGAACTCCTGCGCTCCCACGCGCACCTGGAGCAGGCGCTGGATGCCCGACCCCAGCTTCCACCGGATGGCGAGCTGATCCATCCACGCGACGAACGCGGTGACGCGGAAGTCGTCGCAGGCCAGGTCATCCAGGGCCGTGAACACCTGCTGCACGGCGGAGGTCGAGTCGTTCTCCGCGATGACGGCCTCCGAATGGATGGCCTTGTTCAGCGCGATGAGCTTGTCGAGCAGGTCCCTCCAGAACACGTACACCTTCCCGTACGGCTGGCCCCCGATGTCGCCTCCGTAGCGCGAGGACTGCACGAGCACGTCCGAGAACGTGCCCGTGCCGCCGGTCTGCTCCCAGTGTGACGCGACGAAGCCGTCCGCCCCCGCCTGGGTCTTCAGGTGCCAGGCCACGCTCGCCCTCGCCCGGTCCAGCGTCCAGTCCTTCGCCCCGTCCTTGAGGTAGGCGTCCCAGAGCGGCGTGTAGAGCTCTTCCCGGCGCTGGAGGTGGGTGCGCACGGGCTGGCTGGCCCGGGGCAGGGCGCGCGCCAGGGCCCTGGCGAAGGCGTTGCGTTCGAAGGCGGGTTCGGAGCCCAGCTTCGCCAGGAGCCGCCGGAAGCTGGGGTTGTCCACGCGCAGGTCCAGCCGCGTCTCGGTCTTCGTGCCGGCGGGCGCCGCGCGGAAGAGGCGCTCCACCAGCGCTGGCGCGTCCTCCGGACGGACCGCGCCCCAGACGATGGCCCCGTCCACCGCGCGTTGGATGAGCTCCTTCGACAGGCCGTCCTCCACGTGGCTCTGGGCGAAGAAGGAGTATTCGAACTCGTCCGCGCTGGGCGTGAGGCTGAAGCGCGGCATCTGGGCGCTGAAGTCGAGCCCCCAGCGGGAGGTCTTCCCGTACAGCACGCCCGAGCTCGAGTAGCTGCGCGCCCCCAGGAACGCGTAGCGGCGCGGGCCCTGCCGGTGGTCGCGGGACGCGTGCTGGACGACGGCCTTGAGCTTCCGCCGGTCCTCCTGCGAGGCGAAGTTGACGTCGCGCCAGCCCAGGCCCAGGCCCCAGACGCGCTGGGACTCCACGGACTTCATGTGGAAGTAGCGCCGCAGCCAGGCGTCATCCACCCGGCGCTGGATGGAGGCCAGGTCGCCGGAGACGAACGCGCCGTGCGCGCCCGCCAGCTCCGCCACGGGCACCTCCAGCTCCAGCAGCGTCGCGTCCTCGGTGCTGCGCGCGTACTCGTATTCGAAGCCGGCCTTGAGTGAGCCGCTCACCACGCTCTCCACGAAGTCCTTCAGCTCTTCATACGCGGCCGTCACCGCCGCGACCGTGGGCTCCACCGACTTGAGGAACCCCAGCTGCTTCAACAGCGCGGCGGCGACCTGGAGGAGCGCGGGCTGGAGCGAGCCCTGCTCCAGGCCTTCGACGAGCTTCAAGGCGTCCTGCACCTTGGCGTCCACGGCGCTCAGGATGGAGGCGAGCAGCGGCGACGAGTACTCCAGCGACACGCCCGCGGACACGTGGACGGCCGCGGCGTCCGAGGTGGCCTTGCGGACCGACACGCGGAACGGCCCGCCGTCCTTCGGCCGGGAGAAGACGATGCGGAACTCGTCCTGGAGGGACACGGTGCCGCCGATGGACGCGCCTGCTTCCGCCTTCAGCTCGAACACCAGCTGCCCGGCCAGCCGCTTCGCGAGCGCCGCCACCAGGGACGTGCTGATGGCGGACCAGGACACCTTCACGCCGGCCTTCAGGGCCACGCACGTCTGGAACGACAGGGCATCACCGGGCTGGAGCGCCTGCACATCCCCCAGCACGAAGGGCAGGCGCAGTGACTTCGCGTCCGAACCCAGCGCGGTCTCCAGCGTCTGGGTCGCGGCGTGGTGCCGGTAGTCCGCGACCTTCACCTGGAGGGATCCGCCGCCGCTCAGCTCGACGAAGGGGAAGTTCCCCTGGCCGTTGGCCTCCGCGCTCAGCTCCGCCGCGTACTTCAGCCAGCACGCGGCCCCGTCCGGGGAGAAGAGGGGCTCCACCGAGGAGCCGTCCAGCGTCTTCGGGGGTACGCCGATGATGCCGTACGCGTCCTTGTCGTTCGGGTCGTTGAAGAGCTCGACGGGGACCTTGAGCGCGCCTGTCAGGGACACCTGGCCTCCCTGGATGGGGATGGCCTTGTTGCCGTTCAGCTCCGCGTGGCCCAGCGCCTGTTCGTGCGCGGCGTTGCCCAGCGCGAGCTTGAGCGTGTTCACCGCGGGAATGTGGATGCTCCAGCTCATGATGCCCCCACCGAGGAATGCCCCTGGGACAGGGGCGGGTGGGCAATCATTGACGCGGGGCCTGCCTGGCCGCTTCTGACGGCGGGGAGGTGTGACTGTCCTTGCCGTGAAATCGTCATCACCCCTGGGATGTAGGGGTTGTTCACCCGTCGGTGTTCGGACTAACCAGGGGGCACCCAAGCCACGTCATCCCCCGAGACGTGGCGGAGGAGCCCCTCGTGTCGAACCCCTCGGAGATCATCTTCGGCCATACGGTCGAAGGGCTGCTGTTGGCCTTGAAGGGCCGGCTGGACGGTCCGCTGCGCGCGAAGCTGAAGGACGCCGGGCTGGACCTGGACCGGAAGCTGGAGCCCGCGTATCCGAACGCCATCTGGCAGAAGGTCCTGCACCTTTGCGCGACGGAGCTGTTCCCGGGCGTGTCCATGAACGAGGCGCAGTGGCGGCTGGGTGAGCGCTTCGTCACGGGCTACTTCGAGACGAACATGGGCCGCGCGCTGCAGACGGTGGTGAGGCTGCTGGGCCCCGCGCGCACCCTGGAGCGCACGTCGCGCAACCTGGCCTCCGGCAGCAACTTCCTGCACGTGGAGGTGGAGCGGCTGGGGGACACGGACTACCGCATCAAGGTGAACGAGGGCGGGACCTACCCGGAGTTCATCGGCTCCATCTGCCACCACGGGACGCTGACCACCGGCGTGAAGGGCCTGACCACCGTGATCGAGTCCCGCCAGGGCCGCGCCGCCATCTACCGCATGCGCTGGTAGTCCCGTGCTGTGTCCAGCAGTCCCTGCACCGCGCCCGTCACCTCGCGGTGCACCGTGAGCAGGGCCTCCCGGTCCGCCGCGTCGAAGCCTGGGGCCAGGTGGGTCGTCAGTGGCTCTCCAATCCACTGGGTCATCTTCACCGGGAAGGGCAGGGACAGCGGCCACAGGCCCGTGGCACCCACGCCCAGCCACAGCGGCAGCCTTCCGGGCATCCCCACGCGCTTGCCCCACGCGTAGCCGTTGTTCAGGCCCACGTAGGCGTCGTCCATGCCGTGGCCCGCGATGGGGATGATGGGCAGCCCGTGGCGCACGGCCAGCCGCAGGTAGCCCAGCCGCTCTCCCCAGTCCACGCGGTAGCGGTGCCGGAAGTCGCGGCAGCCCTCGCGCGTGCCTCCGGGCTGCACCAGCACGTGCTCGCCCTGCTTCACCGCTTCGGCCAGCAGCGGCCCGTCGCCAGTGACGAAGCCCAGCCCGTCCGCCACCTGTTGCATGCCGGGGATGCGGTCGAACGCGCCGTGCGCGATTCCGTGCGGCAGGTAGCCCAGCCGGTCGTGCAGCGTCACCGTCAGCATGCACAGGTCCACCGCCAGGGGCCGCCCGTGGTAGCCCACCAGCAGCTTCGCTCCAGGGCGCAGGAGCGGCTCCAGGTTCACCACCTCGTAGCGGTGGTAGCGCTGGAGCAGGCGGAACGTCGTCAGCCACGCGGCCCGTGCCGCTGTCGCCGTGACCGTCACCCGCCCACCCGGTACAGCACCGCGCCGTGCGCCACGCCCGCGCCCACGCCCACCATCAACACCCGGTCCCCCGGCTTCACCGGCCGCGTGCGCCACAGCCAATCCAACCCCGTGCCCAGCGACGCGGAGCCCACGCTGCCCACCGTGTCCACCACCGTGACGCTCTTCTGCTCCGGCACCTCCAACGCCTGGAGGATGGCCGCGAACATGCTCCCGTTCGGCTGATGCGTGAGCACCCACTCCACGTCCGCCACCGTCAGCCCCGCGCCCTGGAGGACCGCTGATGCCGCGCGCTTCAATGCGCCCAGCGCCACGCGCGTCATGTCGCGCGATGGGGTGAGGAAGCGCATGCCCTCGCGCTGGCCCGTCTGGTGAGGGTTCTCCAGCACGACGTCCGGCGGCAGCGTGCCGTCGTTGCCGAACGCGGCCCCCAGCACGCCCTCGCCGGGCCGCGCCTCGCCCAGCACCACCGCCGCCGCCGCGTCACCCAGCACCAGGTAGGGACGAGGGTCTTCTGGCCGCGTGGTGCGCGACAGCAGCTCCACGGACACCACGCCCACCGGCCCCAGCCCCGTCGCCACCGAGCGCGCCGCCAGGTCGAACGCGCTCAGGAAACCCATGCACGCGTTGCCGATGTCCATCGCATCGCACGTCCCGGACAACCCCAGCGCCGCCGCCACCCGGCTGCCGTTGGCCGGCGTGGTGACGTCACCGCCCATCGACGACACGAAGAGGATGCGCCGCAGCGCTGTCGCCGGAAGCCCCGCCGCCTCCAGCGCACCCCGCAGGGCCTGCGCGCCCAGGTCCGCGGCGCGCGTCCCCGCAGGAGCGAAGTGCCGCGTGCGGATGCCCGTCTTGCGTTCCACCTCCGCCGCGTCGCGGCCCACGCGCGCGCAGACGTCTTCCGTTGTCACTGGCGGGCCCGGCAGCACGCTCGCGGTGCCGAGGATGCGAACCGGGATCATGCGGCCCTCCTGCCGCCAGCCAGCTTCCCGCGCAAGCACTCCCGCGCCTGGCTACGGCCAGGAATCACGCGGCCCTCCTTCCGCTGGCCGAGTTCCGGCGCCCTCGCAGCGCCTCCCAGGCCTGCTTGAGCTCCAGCAGCTTCTGCTCCAGGCCCATGTCTCGCGCGGCCTCGTCCAGCACCTCGTCCACGTGCGTGAAGCGCATGGAGCCGAGCAACGGATGCTCACGCGTGCCCACGTCGTAGCGCAGGTCGCCTCGCGCGGACTCCAGGTCGCCGCTGCGGTGCAGGAGCAGCACGCCGCTGGCCAGCAGGTCCTTGGCTCGCGCCACCGGGTTGAGTGCGGAGAGGAACAGCCCCACCGCTCCGGGCAACAGCGGCCGTGCGGCGTGGTGAGGGCCCGCGGGGAAGATGTTGCTGGAGAAGATCAGATCCGCGCCTGAGTGGAGCAGCACGTCCACCGGCACCATGCTGGTGAAGGCCCCGTCCACGTAGCGCGCGGGCGGCTGGAGCGTGGGCGCCCAGACGCCCGGGGCGGATCCGCTCGCGCGCACCGCCAGCGCCAGCGGCCCCTTCTCCAGCACCACGCAGCGGCCCGTGGTCAGGTCCGTCGTCACCGGCAGGAAGCCCACGGGCAGCTCCTCCAACGCCAGGTCCCCCAGGTCGCCGCGCACCAGCCACTCCATGGCCTGCGTCGTCACGACCGAGGACAGCGCCGCGGCGGACAGGTGCCCGCCCCGCGCGCGGTGCTGGAGCCGGCGCAGGCCGTCCAGGCCTTCACGCCCGTCGCGCGCGGTGCCGCAGTAGTACGCGCCCACCAGCGAGCCCATGCTGGCGCTGCTGAGGAAGTCCACCGGCACGTCCAGCGCGGCCAGCCTCCGCAACAGGTGCACGTGGTAGAAGCCCCACACGCCGCCGCCGCTGAGCGCCAGCCCCACGCGCCGGCCGGTGATGGCGCGCGCCCACCGCGACAGCGCGTCCCGCGTCCCCGCATCCAGGCCCAGCGCCGCCAGCGGCCGCGAGTCCCCGGGCCGCACCACCAGCCGCTCCCAGTCCAGCCGCAGCCGGCACCCGGGCGGCGGAGCGTCCTCGTCCCAGCCGTCCTCGTCCGGCAGCGAGCGCCCCCGCAGCGTCGGGCTGCCTATCGGCCGCCACGGCGACAGCAGCACCGTGGGAAGCACCGGCGCTCCCTGCGTCCCCACGCCGTCCGCTTCTCCGCCCGGCGGCATGAGCCGCACCTCGCGCGGCGTCAGCGACTCCGGCACCGGCACGCCATCCACCAGCACGCAGTCGAAGTCCTCACCCTCGGGGAGCAGCGGCGCGCCCGGAGTCACCGTGCGGCGGAACACGTGGTCGGCTCCGCGCACCGCGCCCTCCGCGCGCTTCGTCCCCGCGCGCACGAGCAGCACCCGGTCCCCGAAGTCGTGGACCATCACCTTCGCCACCAGCTCCACCAGCGCGGACAGCATCGCGGGCGGCAGCTCCAACCCCTGCTGCGCGCGGAACGTCACCACGTCCGTGCGCGGCGCCGCGCCCACGCGGGGCACCACCGCCACCGACTCCAGCTCCGCGCGAGGAAGGAAGAGGGCACACGACGCGGACGCCGCCGTCACCGTGACGGGCCACGCGCCGCGCGCGAGCGCCTCCACGCCCAGCGACATCCCCGAGCGCAGGTGCAGGAGCACCGCCCCTCCCGCCGTCATCCGCCACTCGCCCGAGCGCAAGAGGTAGATGCCGTCCACCGGCTCGCCCTCGCGGCAGATGCCCTCGCCCGGCTGGGGCTCCACCGGCCGGGCCCGCTCCAGCAGGCGGAGCAGGGCGGACGCACGCGCGTGGCGCAGCACGGGGGCTTGCTTCAACGTGTACAGCCACCGACGCCGCTCATCGACAGTCAGGGGAGAAGCCATGCGTCGCTCAAGGATAACCAGGACGCTCCGGCGCCGGATAGCGCGCCAGGGTGCCTGCCCGCTCCGTGCGGGTCCTTCGCGACGCGTCGCTACGCCGGCTGGGGTCGCGGCGGCTCCCTCTCGGGAGGGATGGACGGCGGCGGCGGATTCCGCGGTCCGCTCGGTGGATTGCCGTGCTTGCGGTGTTTCAGGATCTTCGTGCGCGCGCCTTCCACCAGCGCGTAGAGCACCGGGATGAAGATGAGGTTCACGAAGGTGGAGAAGAGCATGCCGCCGAAGACGGCCGTGCCCAGCGACTTGCGCGCGGAGGCGCCCGCGCCGCTGGCCAGCATCAGCGGCACCACGCCGAAGAGGAACGCGAAGGACGTCATCAGGATGGGCCGCAGGCGCGTCTCCGCCGCGTTGATGGCGGACTCCACCACGCCCTGCCCCTGCGCGCGCAGCTGCTCGCCGAACTCCACGATGAGGATGGCGTTCTTCGACGCGAGGCCCACCAGCATCACCAGGCCCACCTGACAGAACACGTCGTTCACCAGCCCGCGCAGGTTCTGCAACAAGAGCGCGCCCATCATCGCGACGGGCACCGCGAGCATGACGACGAAGGGCAGGGCGAAGCTCTCGTACTGCGCGGCCAGCACCAGGAACACGAACACGATGCCCAGCGCGAAGATGACGAGCACGGTGTTGCCCGCGCTCTTCTGCTCCTGGGACAGGCCCGTCCACTCGAAGGTGAAGCCCGGCGGCAGGGCCTGCTTCGCCACCTCCTCCATGGCGTTCAAGGCCGTGCCGGTGGAGACGCCGGGGCTGCCCTGGCCGTTGATGTTGGCGGAGCGGAAGAGGTTGTAGTGGGTGATGTTCTGCGCGCTGGTGATGGGCGTCACCTTCACCAGCGCCTCCAGCGGCACCATGGCCCCGGTGTCCGAGCGCACGTAGAAGCTGCCGATGTCCTTCGGGTTGTCGCGGAAGGGCGTCGCGGCCTGCACGAACACGCGGTAGACGCGGTTGGCGAAGGTGAAGTCGTTCACGTACTGGCTGCCCAGGTACACCTGGAGCGTGGAGAACAGCGAGGACAGGGGCACGCCCATGGCCTTCGCCTTCTCCCGGTCCACGTCGATGTTGAGCTGCGGCGAGCCCGCGGTGAACGCGGAGAACACGCCGCGCAGCCGCGGGTCCTGGCCCGCCTTGCCCACCAGGGACTGGGTGGCCTGCGCCAGCTCCTCCAGCGTGCGGCCGCCCTGCTGGTCCTCCAGCACGAACTCGAAGCCGCCCACGCTGCCCACGCCGCGGATGGCGGGCGGTTGCAGGGGCAGCACGCGCGCGCCGCCCACCTGGCTCAGCGGGCCGCGCAGGCGCTCGATGAGGCCCGCGACGCTGGACTCCTTCGCCTTGCGCTCCTCCCAGGGCTTCAGGTTGATGAAGAGCGAGCCGTAGTTGGCGCCGGTGCCCAGCAGCGAGAAGCCGCCCACGGTGAAGATCTGCGTCACCTCCTCCTGCTGCTTGATGATGCCCTCCACCTGGATGAGCACGTTGCGCGTGTACTCCAGCGACGTGCCCTCCGGGCCCTGCACCGCGATGATGACGTAGCCCTGGTCCTCGTCCGGGATGAAGCCCGTGGGGGTGGCCCGGTAGAGCAGGCCCGTGGCCACGAGGAACACCGCGAAGATGCCCACGACGACCCACCGTGCCTTGCCCAACATCACGCCCAGCAGCTTCCCGTAGCCGCGCCGGAGCGCGTCCAGGCCCTGGTCGAACTTGCGCGCCAGGACGAACTTCTTGCCCTCGTTGGGGCGCAAGAGGCGCGCGCACAGCGCGGGAGAAAGCGTGAGCGCGACGAGCGCGGAGAGGCTGATGGAGAACGCGATGGTGAGCGCGAACTGGCGGTAGATGGCGCCCGTGGTGCCGGGGAAGAAGGACACCGGGATGAACACCGCGGACAGCACCAGCGCGGTGGCCACCACCACGCCGGCCACCTGCTGCATGCCGCGGTGGGTGGCCTCCTTCGCGTCCACCTTCTCGTGCTCGATGACGCGCTCCACGTTCTCGATGACGACGATGGCGTCATCCACCACCAGGCCCGTGGCCAGCGTGAGGCCGAAGAGGGTCAGCGTGTTGAGCGAGAAGCCGAACGCGTTGACGAACATGAACGTGCCGACGAGTGACACCGGCAGCGTCGTCACCGCCACCAGCACGCTGCGCCAGCCGTGCAGGAAGATGAAGATGACCAGGACGACCAGGAGGATGGCTTCACCCAGCGCCTTGAGCACCTCCTCGATGGAGGCGCTCACCGCGGCCGTGGTGTCGAACGCCACCTGATAGGTGAGGCCCGGCGGGAAGTTGGCGGACAGCCGCTGGAGCTCCGCCTCCACGCCCTCGCGCACCTCCAGCGCGTTGGAGCCGGGCAGCTGCGTGATGCCCAGGCCCACCGCGTCCTGGCCGTTGAAGCGCAACAGCTGCTGGTAGCTCTCCGCGCCCAGCTGCGCGCTGCCCACGTCGCGGATGCGCACCAGGGCGCCGTCAGCGCCGCGCTGGATGACGATGGCGCCGAACTCGTCCGCGGACGTCAGCTGGCCCTTCACCTGGAGGGACAGCTGGTACGCCTGGTCCTTGGAGGACGGGGCCTGGCCCACCTTGCCCGCGCCCACCTGGACGTTCTGTTCCTGGAGCGCGTTGACCACGTCCTGCGCGGTGAGGCCTCTCCGGGCCAGCTCCGAGGGGTCCAGCCACAGGCGCATGGCGAAGCGGCGCTCGCCGAAGATGCGCACGTCGCCCACGCCCTTCACGCGCAACAGCGCGTCGCGGATGAAGACGTCCGCGTAGTTGCTGATGAACTCCGTGTCGTAGCGCTTCTCCTTGTCATAGACGCCGAAGGAGACGAGCAGCTGCGTCTGCGCCTTGCGCACGGTGACGCCCAGCGCGTTCACCTGCGCGGGCAGCTGCGGCGTGGCGGTGGCCACGCGGTTCTGCACGTCCACCGCGGCCAGGTCCACGTCGCGCGACGGGTCGAACGTCGCGGTGATGGTGGACTGGCCGTCGTTGGTGCTGGTGGAGGACATGTAGCGCATGCCCTCCATGCCGTTGAGCTGGCGCTCCAGCACGGTGGTGACGGCGCTCTCCACCGTCTCCGCGGACGCGCCGGTATAGGTCGCCGTGATTTGAACCTGCGGCAGCGCCAGCTCCGGGTACTGCTCGATGGGGAGGCTGGGAATGGAGATGGCGCCCACCAGCGTGATGAGGATGGACAGCACGCTGGAGAAGACGGGGCGCTGGATGAAGAAGTCGGTGAACATGGCAGCCCCCTACCGGCCCGCGTCCGCGCCGCCGCCCATGCCTTGGGC